>NZ_JBBYHU010000001.1:0-302220 GCF_038289905.1 Flavobacterium flavipallidum
GAATCTTTTAATGCGAAAATAAAAGCTTTCAGAAGTCAATTTAGAGGAGTCAGAAAAATTGATTTTTTTCTATTCAGATTATCCAATCTTTTTGCTTAGTCCCCAACTTTTGAACTTGATCCTAAAAAAATCAACATATTTATGAATAATACAGCAAACAAAAAAGCCCAAACTTAAGTTTGGGCTTTTGAGCGGAAGACGAGGCTCGAACTCGCGACAACCAGCTTGGAAGGCTGGAGCTCTACCAACTGAGCTACTTCCGCATAACGGGTGCAAATATACATCTTATTTAATCACCACAAAATTTTATTTCAAAAAACTAAGTATTCAAGCTTAGCTCTACTAGAGCGGAAGACGAGGCTCGAACTCGCGACAACCAGCTTGGAAGGCTGGAGCTCTACCAACTGAGCTACTTCCGCATTGCGGGTGCAAATATAAAGAATAAGTTAAGTTTAAAACAAATTTTTTAGACACATTTTTTCATGAAAAACACAAAACAAAACCTAACTTTTTTAAAACTAAACCATTATAGGTTATTTTTTTTCTAAAAAAAAAAGAAAAAACTAAATCAACTTGGAGGTATTCATATATGATTCCGAAGGATAGTAAATAAAAAGACAGGATTTATCTTTTATCATACGGATTAACTCATCGGTAATTTCAACCGGAACCGCAGGACACCCTAAACTCCTACCTAATCGTTTATTATTTTGAATAAACGAATCTGAAACATAATCTGCACCATGAACTACCACAGCCCTATTACGCGCATTATCGTTGATTCCTTTTTCCAAACCATCTAATCTTAAAGATTTACCGTGCTTTCCATTGTAAACCTCGCCAGTTACATAAAAACCTAAACTACTTTTATAGGATTCAGCAGCATTAGAAAAACTACTTGCATATTCTTCACCTGTATTTCTGCCATGGGCTACTAGCGAATTCATCAATACACTATCAGTATCTAAATCAATCACCCAAAGCCTCTTAGTATTTGCAGACAAACTAAAATCAATAAGTGTAATTATATTTTTAGACACAACTCCTTGCATCTTTAATTTATAAAATCCTTCCAACGCTCTTTTAAAACTCTCTAATTTTGGCAAATTAAAATTTGATGATTGCAGTCTATTATAAACTGCTTCAACACTTGGATCAACATCTACACTCCCAACATTCTTTTTTAAAATCACCTCTTTTGTATTATTTTTTGAAAAAAACACATTAGTTGAAACCAGCAAAAGAGCAAGAATCAAAAAGAACACATACTTCTTATAAACCATTGATTACTATTAACTTAAATTCATTATTACGCAGCCAAAAATATAAAAAAAGCCACTTGAAAAAAAAGATTAATTTCATGATAAGCCAATTTTAACCTATTAATAGTTATTTTATTACAGCTTTGACTGTTAAATTGTTGTTAATGATATCAATTTTATTATTTTTGCTACAGATAATAGATTCTATGCCTTTAAGTCGAATTTCAATATATTTATTTTTCACTCTACTAAATCTCAGTGTTTTTGCTCAAAAGAAAACTGTTTTGGCAAAAGCAAAAAATGGAGATATAGCTATTGATGGAAAAATAAATGAAGAAGATTGGACTAGCAATAACAACATAGCTACTGATTTTATAATGACTACACCTGATAACGGAAAAGCCATTAACATAAATCAGAAAACAGATGTCAAAATACTTTATGACAATGATGCAATCTATATATCGGCTGTTTTAAATGATAATGAACCCCAAAAAATACAAAGAGAATTAACTGAAAGAGATGTTTTTGGAGTTGCCGATAATTTTGCTGTTTTTATTAATGGCTTTAATGACGGACAACAGGATTATCGTTTTTACGTGAGTGCAGCCGGTACACAAATGGACTGTATCGCTACAGAAGGTAACGAAGACTTTACTTGGGATGCTATTTGGCAAAGCAGTGTAAAAATAACAGATTCAGGCTGGACTGTTGAAATGAAAATTCCTTATGCTGCAATTCGTTTTCCGAGAAACAAAAAACAAACTTGGGGTATTAATTTTTTAAGAGAAATAAAAAGAACTACACAAAAATACACCTGGAATCATGTAAACGCTAAAATAGGCGCAGCAGTAACCCAAACAGGACAATTAAACGGTATAGAAAATATTAGCCCATCAACACGTCTTTTCTTTATCCCTTATACTTCAGCTTATTACCAAACAGACAAATTCACTTCTGACAAAACTTTTAAAGCTGGTTTAGATATCAAATACGGGATTAATGATGCTTTTACAGTTGATGCAATTTTAGTTCCTGATTTTGGGCAAACAAAATTTGACAATGCGATTCTTAACCTTGAACCTTTCGAACAAAAACTAAACGAAAACAGACCTTTTTTTACAGAAGGAACAAACCTTTTTAACATTGGTGGATTATTCTATTCCAGAAGAATTGGTGGCAATCCTATTGTTAGTAAAGAAGAAGTTGAAAGTAACTTAGAAAGTACTGAAAGTATATCAGAATACCCAAGCACTGTAAAACTAATCAATGCTGTAAAAGTATCCGGAAGAACAAAAAACGGATTAGGAATAGGATTTCTTAATGCTGTAACCGAAAAAACTTTTGCCAAAATAACAGACTCAGATACCGAAAACATCAAAAATGAGGTAATTAATCCGTTGACAAACTATAATATTTTAGTATTTGACCAACGTTTTAGACAAAACTCCTCGATATCATTTATCAACTCTAACACTAGTCGAGACGGTAGTTTCAGAGACGCCAATGTTTCCGGCTTAGTTTTCGATTTAAACACTAAAGCCAATACTTACAACCTTTCTGGTGATTTTAAATACAGCACCATTAACGACATCGAAAATACCAACGGATTTAAAACCGCTTTGAATTTTGCAAAAACAAGCGGAAAATACCGCTATTTAATTACAGGTAAATATACATCCAAAAAATACGATACAAATGATTTGGGAATATTGTATTATTACAACTATTATAGCGGATTTGTAAACGGAAGTTACAGAATTCTAAATCCAAATAAATTCTTCAATAGCTTTCTCTTTGAACAAGAAGTAAATATAGATGTAGACAACACCACAAATAAAATTCAAAACACTAGTTGGTTCCAAACAATTGTTACCGCTACCACTTTGAACTTATTTTATTTTCAACTAGGAATCAATTTACTCCCATTTGAAACCTATGATTTCTACATGCCTCTACAGGAAGGCAGATACCTACGCATACCTCGTAAAATAAGTGGTTATCTTGAAATGGAATCTAATAAAAATAAAAATTTAACCTTTGACATTACACCTTCATTTATCAAATACGATGAGGCCGACAGGTTTACTTACAAGATGTATGCAGGTACAAAATACCGTTTTAACGACAAATTCTCACTTGCGTTCTCTACTGATTATACTAACGAAGCAAATACTATTGGTTGGGTAGGAACCAGTAATTCTGATATTATTTTTGCGAGACGTAATAGAGAAATTATTCAATCAGAATTAACCGGCAAATACGCCATCAACAACAAAATGACATTTAATCTTAAAGCGCGTTATTATTGGTCTTATTCAGACAACCATCACTTTTACAAACTTGAAGACAATGGTGACATAACACACAACGATTCCTATAATCTTAACAAAAACAGAAATTTAAATTCCTGGAATATGGATTTCTCCTATTCATGGTGGTTTGCACCAGGAAGCCAACTTTCCTTATTATATAGAAACTATGCGCTGGAGGATACTAACATGGTAGAAAAAAAACTAGGCAAAAACATCAATAATATATTCAATTCTAACATGACAAATATATTATCAATTAGTTTGCGCTATTTCATTGATTATAACAATGTAAAACACAAATTATAAAGTGAATATATTTTAATAAAACAGCACTTCTACAGCAGAATTATTATTTTTAATACCCCTAAATTTCTGAATACATAATACTTATTTTAAGCTTAAAGAAAATTTTAGAAAAAAATTATCTTTGCTAAAAAATTAACACTAATGAACAAAAAAGTAATCCTAATGATTTTGGATGGTTGGGGAAAATCACCTGACCCGAAAGTATCTGCAATTGACAATGCAAATGTTCCATTTATAGACAGTCTTTATAAAAAATACCCTAGTGCACAACTTAGAACAGATGGTTTACATGTAGGTTTACCTGAAGGTCAAATGGGAAACAGCGAAGTAGGACACATGAACCTTGGTGCCGGAAGAATTGTTTACCAAGATTTAGCTAAAATTAATTTGGCTGTAGCCAATAAGACTTTGGCACAGGAACAAGTATTGAAAGATGCCTTTCAATATGCTAAAGAAAACAACAAAAAAGTACATTTCCTTGGATTAGTTTCTGACGGAGGTGTTCACTCTCATACTTCTCACTTACGTGGTTTAATTGATGCTACTCAGGATTATGGTTTAGATCAGGTTTTCATTCACGCATTCACAGACGGTAGAGATGTTGACCCTAAATCAGGAAAAAAATACATTCAGGATTTGACAGATTATATTGCTACTACTCCGGTAAAAATCGCTTCTGTAATTGGTCGTTACTATGCAATGGATCGTGACAAACGTTGGGAGAGAGTAAAACTGGCTTATGACTTAGTAGTTCATGGAAAAGGAACTCCAACCCACAATATCGTAACTTCAATTGCTACGAGCTATGGAAATGATATTACCGACGAATTTATCGAACCACTTGTTGCTGTAGATGCTGATGAAAAACCATTAGCAACTATTCAAGATGACGACGTTGTTATTTTCTTCAACTTTAGAACTGACCGTGGTAGAGAATTAACTGAAGCGCTTTCTCAACAAGATTTCCACGAACAAAACATGCATAAATTAGACTTGTACTATGTTACATTGACTAATTATGACGAGACTTACCAAAATGTAAAAGTAGTTTACAACAAAGACAACATTACAGAAACACTAGGTGAAGTTTTAGAAAAAGCAGGTAAAAAACAAATTCGTATTGCCGAAACTGAGAAATACCCACACGTGACTTTCTTCTTTTCAGGAGGTAGAGAAGTACCATTTGAAGGAGAATCCCGTATCTTGAGAAACTCTCCAAAAGTAGCTACTTACGATTTACAACCAGAAATGAGTGCTTACGAATTAGCCGATGCACTTTGTCCTGAGCTTGAAAAAGGAGAAGTTGATTTTGTTTGTTTAAATTTTGCAAACGGTGACATGGTAGGACACACAGGAATTATGGAAGCCGCCATCAAGGCTTGTGAAGCGGTAGATAAATGTGCCGAAAAAGTTATTACAACTGCATTAGCCAACGGATATTCTACAATTGTAATTGCTGATCACGGTAACTGCGAAACAATGATTAATCCTGATGGAACTCCAAATACAGCACACACTACTAACCCAGTTCCTTTTATCCTTGTTGATAATGATCAAATAGCTATACAGGACGGTGTTTTAGGTGATGTTGCGCCAACTATCTTAGACTTAATGGGAGTAGCACAACCTGCTGCTATGTCCAGTCATTCGTTATTGGTGAAATAATATTTTTTGTCTTGAATACATAGAAATGCCCTATATCTTGAAAAAGATCCAGGGCATCTTTTTACAACAAATTCGAAAATTAGTACCCTTCGTACCAACTAAATTTTTCCTGAATTATTTTATCTTTTTCCTGTCTTAAAAAATTCAAATAGGCCGCTGCAACCGGCGAAAGTTTTTTCTCTTTTAACCAAATTAAACTCCAAACTGTTTTAATGGGCAGCCCTTTTACTGGAATAATTTGCAACTCATCATTTTGCAGTTCATTTTTAATCCCAATTAATGGCATTATAGAATACCCAAAACCAGCCAATAAAGCTTGCTTAACGGCCTAGTTAGAAGTAAGTGTCAATTTCTTCAATACCGGAACTGAATTTTGTTTGATAAACGCCTCCATTGTTTGTCTTGTACCGGAACCTTTCTCTCGGTAAATTAAAGGCAATTCACCAAAAATTTTATTGGTATAAGCTATTGCATGCTCTTTTTTATTTCCAACAAGGAATAATTTATTTTGCAATAAATCCAATTTTTCAACTTGAATGGTCTCAGGTAATATGGATACTAAGGCAAAATCAACTTCATTATTCTCCAAACTTCTTATGACTCTATTTTTATTAGTCACATCCATTAACAATTCTATTTCTGGATTCATTTTTATAAAATCTGAAAGATAAAAAGGCATAACATATTTACCTGTTGACACAACAGAAATTTTCAACCTACCAGACAAAAGCCCTTTATAAGAGAGACTTTTATAATTAATAGCATAAACCTGATTAATTATATTTTCGACCGATTCGGCTATTTCCAATCCAAAATCAGTAATAAAAATTTTTCTCCCAATGACTTCCGTCAATGGAATATCAAATTGATTTTGAAAATTCCTAAGCTGAATCGAAACAGCTGGCTGAGTTAAATTCAAATCTTCAGAAGCTTTAGTAATACTCCTAGTTTCAACAATTTTAAGAAATATTTTAAGTTGATTTAAAGTATAATTCATAAAACATTTTTATACAATTCATTACAAATATAAATAAAAATATATGCAATTTAATATTCAATTTTGCATCATATTTAAAACAAACCATATGCAAAAATTAAAATTAATCGATGAAGAATTTGCTCCTTTGGAATTTAGAGAAGTTTTGAGCAATCTCCTTTTGAGCAAAATTAACTTTTATGAGAAAAAGGATTTTAGTTCCTTAATTAGATACGGTAAACATGACCCACTAGCAATCCAAAAAATCGAAGAATTGAAATTAGTTTTGAAATCGTTTTTAGAAATATCTTTTAAAGCAGAAAAGCAACAAAAAGAATTAATTGTTCGGTCAGAAATACAAATTAGTTTAAAAAATCCCGAAAGCTTAAGCAATAAAAAAATATAATATAAACATAAATCAAAAACAGAAATGAATTTTAATTTACTAATTGAAAACCTTACCAACCCTGCCTTGCTTTTTTTTGTATTGGGCATAATTGCAGTTTATTTAAAGAGTGATTTAGAAATCCCTCAAAACTCATCCAAATTTATTTCAATTTATTTATTATTTGCAATTGGATTCAAAGGAGGACAAGAACTGTCACACGAAGCATTTACTACTGAAATAGCATGGTCAATGGTCTTTGGCATCTTCATTTCTCTATTCATCCCACTATATACCTTTTTCATTCTAAAGAAAAAACTCAACTTATATGATTCTGGGGCCATAGCAGCAGCTTATGGTTCGGTTAGCGCGGTAACCTTTGTAACTGCTGTTTCATTTCTAGAAGCACAACAATTAAATTTACACGGACATATGGTAGCAATAATGGCACTGATGGAATCACCAGCCATAATCATTGGACTGGTTTTAATATCTGTCTTTAATAAAAAAGAATCTAAAAACATTAAAACAACTTCCATACTCAAACATTCATTGACTAACGGAAGTGTCTTATTAATTCTTGGAAGCCTAGCGATAGGTTTCATTGCGAGCGACAAACAAGCTGAAGGAATTGCTCCATTTACCAATGATCTTTTCAAAGGATTTCTTGCCATTTTCCTCTTAGAAATGGGGATTACCAGCGGCAGAAAATTAAAATCATTCTTCTCATTTGGATTATTCCCTACACTATTTGCTATTATAATCCCCTTATTTAACGGTTTGCTTTTTGCTATACTAAGCACTTTAGTTACTGAAGATATCAGTAATCGCTTTATGTTTGCGATATTAGCAGCCAGTGCTTCATATATTGCCGTACCTGCTGCAATGAAAATCACTGTTCCGAAAGCAAATCCAGGACTTTTTTTACCTATGGCTCTTGCGGTCACTTTTCCTATAAACATAACAATAGGCATGCCTTTATATTTCTTAATTATAAATGCTTTCTAACAAATAAATATTAAAACCGAAGATTATTTTTTCTAAAATAGTTTATAAACTTCCATCTATCAACTTACCTTTGAGAAATCTGATTCACTTTCTTTTTTAAAAAACCTAAAATTAGAGCAAGATTAAAATAACATTAGAATTACTCTTCTTTTCACATAATTTATTGTTAAAACATTAAAAGCAATAGTATTGCTATTAATTTTGCTGAAATAAAAATAAATAAAACGAAAATAAAACTAGCAATATGACACCATTAAACCGATTTTACAACTTACTCCAATTGGATAAAAAAGATGTTGTTCAAATTTTTTTCTATGCCATTTTTGCAGGGTTAATCAGCTTGTCATTGCCTTTGGGAATTCAAGCTATCATTAATTTTATTCAATCAGGACACGCAAGTGTATCTTGGATTGTTTTGATTTTTATTGTAATCATAGGTGTCGCACTTGTGGGAATACTATCATTGATGCAATTAAGAATTACTGAAAATTTACAACAAAAAATCTTTGTTAGATCTTCATTTGAATTTGCTACCCGATTACCGAAAATAAAATTCGAAGCACTTTATAATTCCTATCCTCCGGAAATTGCCAATCGTTTTTTTGATACTTTAACCATCCAAAAAGGAACTTCAAAACTATTAATTGATTTTTCGGCAGCTATATTACAAATTGCATTTGGTATTACTTTATTATCCTTATACCATTCTTTCTTTATCGTTTTTGGGATTTTCCTATTCTTTTTACTTTATTTCATTTTTAAATTCTCTTATAAAACTGGACTTGAAACCAGTTTAAAAGAATCTAAATTCAAATACAAAGTAGCAAGCTGGCTACAGGAAATTGCCAGAAACAATTCTAGTTTCAGAAATGAGCTAAACTATAATTATGCCTTACAAAAAAATGACGCCATTGTTTCAGGTTATCTTGATTATAGAGAAAAACACTTTAATGTAATTAAAAAACAATTTATACAGTTAATTGGTTTCAAAATTTTAATTACTGCCAGTTTATTATTAATTGGAGGCTATTTAGTTCTTTCTCAAGAAATGAACATAGGTCAGTTCGTAGCTGCTGAAATTATTATTTTATTGGTAATCAATTCTGTCGAAAAAATTATTCTGGGATTAGAAACCTTCTATGATGTATTAACCGCAACTGAAAAAATTGGTCAGGTTACTGATTTAGAAATTGAAGAAGAAACTACCGAACCATACGACAACTGTTATACTAATATTAGCTTAGAAACAGAAAAACTAACTTTTAGATTCCCTGATTCGAAACAAAAATCTTTAAATGAAATTGATTTAAAAATTGATCAGGGTGAACATATCTTTTTGGAAGGAAAAAATGGTTCTGGTAAAACAACCTTAATCCGAATCCTTTCAGGTTTATTGCAACCTACATCTGGTTCTTTCTACATCAACGATGATACTTTCAAAAAGATTAATTTAAAACAGTATCGTTCACAAATAGGAAGCATTATTTATGGTGAAACTCCGTTTGAAGGAACTATTTTAAACAATATCATATTTAATGACAAATCAATAAGTACCGAAGATTTAAAATGGGCAATCAAAGGATTACAACTCAATGATCTTATAAAATCATTACCCGAAGGACTTAACACTGCTATTTTCCCTGAAGCCAAGCAGCTAAGCTCTTCAAATGTGAAGAAAATATTATTAGCACGAAGTATTATACACAAACCGAAAATCCTTTTTTATGAAGATCCAACTGATATGATGGATGAAAACGTAGCCAAAGAAATTATTGATTTCTTAACTGCCAAAGAACACAATTGGACCATAATCGTTTCATCTAAAAATCCATATTGGAAAACTAAAAGTGACCGAATAATCACAATGGAAGATGGTAAAATAGTTTCGGACTTAAAAAAATAAAAAAATGCTAAATATATCAGATAACAATAA
Source organism: Flavobacterium flavipallidum (assembly GCF_038289905.1). Lineage (NCBI taxonomy): Bacteria > Pseudomonadati > Bacteroidota > Flavobacteriia > Flavobacteriales > Flavobacteriaceae > Flavobacterium > Flavobacterium flavipallidum. The sequence goes on from NZ_JBBYHU010000001.1 coordinate 9,851, forward strand.
CCCTAAACCAGCTTTTGAACAATTCAAAACGGTTCAGATGCTTGACAATAAAACCCATTATAAAATTTTAAACAAAATTATAATTGGTATTTCCATATTAGGAATTGCAATGTTGTTTTTACCCTGGACACAAAACATTTCCGGTTCAGGAGCCGTAACAACCTTAAAACCTAATCAACGTCCGCAATCTATTCAAAGTGTTATTTCAGGTCGAATAGAAAAATGGTATGTTCAGGAAGGTGATTTTGTTCAAAAAGGTGACACCATCTTGTACATCTCGGAAATCAAAGAAGATTACATGGATCCTAACCTAGTTCAAAACACCAAAAATCAGGTTGATGCCAAAAGAAATGCCGTGGAATCATACGAGGCAAAAGTGGTAAGCTTAGAAAGTCAGTTGAAAGCTATCGATTCCGAAAAAAAATTAAAATTGGAACAAGCCTACAATAAAATTAAACAGGCTCGGTTGAAAATAAAAAGTGATAGTATTGACCTTGTTGCTGCAAACACTCAACTTAAGATTGCCACTACCCAATTCAATCGTTCTACTAAATTGAACAACGAAGGATTAAAACCTTTGACTGATGTTGAGGAAAAAAAACTTAAACTTCAGGAAGTGGAAGCTAAAATCATCAATCAGGAAAATAAATTACTGACCAGTAAAAATGATTTTATTAACGCTAAAGTGGAAGTAAACCGAATTATTGCTGAATATGCCGAAAAAGTAGCTAAATCACAAAGTGATAAATTTACAGCCTTAAGTAGTCAATATGACGCAAAAGCGCAGGTTAACAAACTTGAAAATCAACATGCAAATTACAGCATTCGCAACAAGATGTATTATATTACCGCTGCACAAAGTGGATACATCAACAGAGCGTTACAATCTGGTATTGGTGAAACTGTAAAAGAAGGGACTGCTATTGCTACAATTATGCCTGCAGCTTATGAAATTGCTGTAGAAACTTATGTAGCACCTATCGACTTACCGTTAATCCACAAAGGTGAGAAAGTTCGTGTTTGGTTTGATGGATGGCCTACAATTGTTTTTTCAGGCTGGCCTGATATCTCTTATGGAACTTTTGGAGGAACTATCGTTGCCATTGAAAATTTCATCAGTCCAAACGGAAAATACAGAGTTTTAATTGCTCCTGACAAAAACGAACATAAATGGCCTAAAGAATTAAGCATAGGTTCCGGAGCACAAACCTTAGCTTTACTTGACACTGTACCTATTTGGTTTGAAATCTGGCGAGTTCTAAATGGATTCCCTCCTAATTATTACAAACAGGCAACACCTACAACAACCAAAGAAAAGAAATAATGAAAAAGCTTTTCTACATATTATTATTTTTTCCGCTAAGCATTATAGCGCAGGAAGCTGTTTCCAAAGAACTGAGCTATAACGAATTTTTAGGCTATGTAAAAAAATTCCATCCGCTGGTAAAAAATGCGCAATTGACCCTCAACAAAGCTCAGGCCGATTTGATGATGGCCCGCGGTGCTTTTGACCCTAAAATTGAAGTGGATTATGCTAAAAAACAATTCAAAGACAAAGAATATTATTCGCTATTAAACAGTAGTTTCAAAATCCCAACCTGGTACGGAATCGATATCAAAGCCGGTTTTGAAAACAACGAAGGTTATTATTTAAATCCCGAACACAATACTCCTACCGATGGATTGGCCTCTCTTGGGATTTCTATTCCCGTAGGACAAGGTTTGTGGATTAACAAACGAATGGCCGATTTGAGCAAAGCAAAAATGCAAATTAAACTGAGTCAGGCAGAGGTAAAACTGCAGGCTATAGCTGTTTTATATGATGCATCACTAGCTTATTTTAATTGGAAAAAAAACTACGACGAAGTACAATTGTATCAAAACTACAGCAACAATGCTAAGTCCAGATACAAAGGAATTCAATCTTTGATTGTGCAGGGTGACAAACCAGCCATTGACAGTGTTGAAGCTGGAATCAATGTTAAAAACCGACTTTTAAGTTTGGAGGATTCTAATTTAAAATTGGCGAAAGCCAAATTAGAATTATCTAACTTTTTATGGCTGGACAATGCCATTCCGATGGAAATTGCTAACGAAATAATCCCTGAAGCAAAATTAGAAAGTAGCATTCAGGAAACATTGAAAACCAATCAATTGCTTAGCGAAGTACAAACATTAGAAAACCATCCAAAAATTAATGCGCTGCAAAGCAAAATTGACATTCTAAACGTAGACCGAAAATTAAGCGCTAATGAATTACTTCCAAAAATCAATTTAGGATACTCTTATTTATCCGATACAAACTATCTGAACGATTTTAATCGCGAAAATTACAAAGTGGGTCTGGATTTTTCATTTCCATTATTTTTAAGAAAAGAAAGAGGAAAATTAAAACTGACCAAATACAAAATTCAGGAAGCGGAATACATTATGAGTGTTGAAAAAATACAGCTTTCTAACAAAATTAAAGCGCAAAAAACTGAAATTCAATCACTAAACAAACAATTGGATTTAATAAAAAAACTGGCTCAGGACAACAAAACCATGTTAGATTCTGAAGAACGCTTATTTTCTTTTGGAGAAAGTTCTTTGTTTTTAATCAATACACGCGAAAATAATCTGGTGAGTGCAAAACTGGCTGAAATAAGTTTAGCCAATAGATTTTATGTTTCAAACTCGGAACTATTTAAAATTATGGCGAATCCGGATTAAATAATTTAAAAATCGTACTTTTGCCGACTGAAAATCCGAAATTATGATTATAGTAAAATCACGTGAAGAAATAGAATTAATGCGCGAAAGTGCCTTAATCGTATCAAAAACATTAGGAATGCTGGCTGCTGAAGTAAAAGAAGGAGTAACAACCTTACACCTTGACAAGCTGGCCGAAGAATTTATTCGTGACCACGGAGCAGAGCCAAGTTTCCTTGGATTATATGGTTTCCCTAACTCACTTTGTATGAGTCCGAATGCTCAGGTTGTACACGGAATTCCTAACAACACTCCTCTTGTAAGCGGTGATATTATTTCTATCGATTGTGGTGCTTACAAAAATGGCTTTCACGGTGATCACGCCTATACTTTTGAAGTAGGCGAAGTAGCCCCTGAAACTAAAAAATTACTACAGGTTACTAAAGAATCTTTATACGTTGGAATCCGCGAATTCAAAGCCGGAAACCGTGTTGAAGATGTGGGTAATGCTATTCAAAAATATACCGAAGCGCATGGTTATGGAGTGGTTCGTGAATTAGTTGGACACGGATTGGGTCAAAAAATGCACGAAGACCCGGAAATGCCAAACTATGGTAAAAAAGGTCGCGGAAAACTTTTGATTGAAGGTATGGTGGTAGCATTAGAACCTATGATTAATCAAGGTACAAAAAACATCAAACAATTAAAAGACGGTTGGACTATCCTTACTGCCGACGGTAAACCTTCTGCTCATTTTGAACATGACGTAGCCATAATCGATGGTAAACCGGAATTGCTTTCCACATTTGCTTACATCTATAAAGCGCTTGGAATAGAAAGCAATGAAGAAGATGAATTCAGAAAAGTGCCTTTAGTTATCTAAACAAATGAAAAAACTTTTCAAACTAGTCCTTAATACAATTCCTCGCCCATTACTTATCCGTTTGAGTTATGTGGCACGTCCTATTATTGCTTTTTCTTTAAAAGGAAACAACTTTACCGATCCTATCGACGGGAAAAGTTTCAAATCGATGCTGCCTTACGGCTATGAAAACCAAAGAAACAATGTACTTTCGCCAAGTACACTTTCATTGGAAAGACATCGTTTACTTTGGTTGTATCTCAATGAAAAAACCGATTTTTTCACTGCACCAAAGAAAGTGTTACACTTTGCTCCTGAACAGGCTTTTTATAAATTGTTCCGCAAGCAAAAAAACCTGGATTACACCACAACCGATTTGTTTTCGCCTTTGGCAGATGTAAAAGCCGATATCTGTAATTTACCATTTGAAGACAATCAATACGATGTTATCCTATGTAATCACGTTCTGGAACACATTCCTGATGATACTAAAGCCATGCAGGAATTGTACCGTGTATTAAAACCGGGCGGAATGGCTATTTTACAAATTCCGCAAGACTTAAATAGAGACATTACTTTTGCTGACGATTCCATCACCGATCAAAAAGAACGCGCCAAAATCTTTGGTCAATATGATCACGTGCGTATTTACGGTCGTGATTATTTTGACAAATTAAGAAGTATTGGTTTTACTGTTATCGAAGAAGATTACACTAACAAAATCAGTCCTGAATTAGTAGAAAAATACTGTTTGGCTAAGGGAGAAATAATTCCAGTTTGCTTTAAATAACACCAAAAGAGCATTAGATCAACATACTAATCTATTGGGTAATTTGTTATATTTACACAATAGATTAGTAAATCGTTATGCACAAAATTCATTTTCTTAGATTCTTTTTTCTTTTTATTTTCACTTCGGCTATTGCCCAAGTGCAAAATGAAATAGCGCCTCCATACAATATTAAAACTGTTACTTTTGTTCAAAACAATCAAAATGTAATTCCAATTTTTGAATTAGGTAGTGGTTTTCAGTTTCAGTTTGATGACCTTTTTGGAAATGAAGCCAATTACTATTATGAAATTGTTCATTGTGATTACAATTGGAATCCTACTAATATCCCTAAGAACGAATACTTACAGGGATTTGATAATCAACGAATTCAAAACTACAGCAATTCAATCAATTGTTTACAAATCTACTCACATTACAATTTGAGTATTCCCAACCAATTTACCCAACAATTGCGTATAAGTGGAAATTATATCCTTAAAATTTTAAATGAAGACAGAGAAACTGTGTTTTCAAGGAAATTTATGCTTTACGAAGATATTACTACTGTTCCATTACAAATTAAAAGAGCCCGCAACGTTAGTAAGATTGAACAAATGCAAAACTTAGATTTTTCCATAAAATCCAGTACGATTACATTCCAAAATCCATTAAAAAACATCAATGTTAGACTTATTCAAAATGGCAATTTCAATACCGAAATAAAAAATATCAAACCACAATATACTATCGGTAATGATTTAATTTACAAATATGACACAGAAACCCAATTTTGGGCAGGAAATGAATTTCTATATTTTGAAAACAAAAACATTCGGGTTGCTGCTAACAATATTGCCCGAATAGACAGCAGTACTGACATATATAACTGCTTATTATACACCAACAATGCCAGAGCTAATTTCCCCTATACCTTATATCAGGATGTCAATGGTAATTTTGTTGTCAATAATTCTAATGCAACTAATAATGAAACAGAAGCTGATTATGCCTGGGTGTATTTCAGTCTCTCTGCTCCTACTTTCAGACTCAACAAAGACATTTATATCTGTGGAATGTTTAACAACAACAATTTATCACCGGAATACAAAATGGACTATAACGAGAAAAAAGGGATTTACGAAAAAGCCGTTTTAATCAAACAAGGTTTTACCAACTTCAAATATGTTATAGCTGACAACAAAGGAAACATTGACAACGAGAATGCTATTGACGGAAATTTCTATCAAACAGAAAACGATTACACCATTTTAGTTTACTACAAAGAAAACACTGGACGCTATGACCGAATCATAGGAAAAGGAAATGCTAACTCCTTGAACATCATAAATTAAAAAAACATTTAAAAATAAACGAAACGAATTGAAATTTTTGTAATTTTGACCCAATCTAATACCAATTTATTCAAATAATATGGTTTCTCAGATAACAAGAGGCATAAAAATAACCGTTTTGACTAGTTTTGAAGGTACCTACTTCAAGAACTACAAGATTCACTTTGCCTTCAGTTACCATATTACCATCGAAAATCACAGTAAAGATTCTGTTCAACTTACTTCACGTCACTGGGAAATTTTCGATTCGCTTAACAACATTGAAATTGTTGATGGCGAAGGAATTATTGGTAAAAAACCGGTTTTAAAACCTGGTGAAAACCACACTTACAGCTCAGGATGTTTACTTTCTTCTCCTTATGGAGCTATGAAAGGACATTTCAATATGATTAACTTTACGAATACCAAAAACTTCAAAGTAATCATCCCTACTTTCAGATTATGTGCTCCTTTTGCACTAAATTAATTTCTTTTATTTAAAAAGTTAATTTGCTTTTACAAAAAAATTAACATTTTACTTTGTATTTTTGCTTTCACTTAAATTTTTCGCAAAACAGTTTGCTGTTTTCGCTCGTTTTTTAAACATTTTTAAAAACTAAAATTACATTATGTTAAAAGGATTTTTCAAAATACCAAAAGCAATAAACGAACCTGTAAAAGCTTACGCTCCAAATTCACCTGAAAAAGAAGCAGTTCTTGTCGCCTATAAAAAAATGTGGAATGAAAAAATTGATGTTCCACTATACATCGGGAAAGAAGAAATAAGAACAGGAAACACCCGAAACATCACTCCTCCACACGATCATAAACATGTTGTAGGAACATATCACTTAGCTGAAAAGACACATGTTGAAAAGGCTATTTCCAACGCTTTAGAATCAAGAACAGCTTGGGCCAATATGGCTTGGGAACAACGTGCTGCTATTTTCTTAAAAGCTGCTGAATTAATTGCCGGACCATACCGCACTAGAATCAATGCAGCAACTATGATAGGTCAATCTAAAAATATCCATCAGGCAGAAATTGATGCTTCTTGCGAATTAATTGACTTTTTGCGCTTCAATGTAGAGTTTATGACTCAAATTTATGCTGATCAACCTTATTCAGATTCAAGTGTTTGGAATCGTTTAGAATACCGTCCGCTAGAAGGTTTTGTTTACGCCATTACACCTTTTAACTTTACAGCAATTGCCGCAAATCTTCCTGCAAGTGCAGCAATGATGGGTAATGTAGTGGTATGGAAACCAAGCGACAGTCAGGTTTTCTCTGCAAAAATTATTATCGATATTTTCAAAGAAGCTGGACTTCCAGACGGAGTTATCAATGTGGTGTTTGGAGATGCAATTATGGTAACAGATACGGTATTAGCCAGTCCTGATTTTGCCGGATTGCATTATACAGGTTCTACTTTTGTATTTAAAGAACTTTGGGCTAAAATTGGCGCAAATATTCATAATTACAAAACCTACCCAAGAATTGTAGGCGAAACTGGTGGAAAAGATTTTATTCTGGCTCACCCTAGTGCCAATGTAAAACAAGCTGTAACAGGAATTGTTCGTGGTGCTTTTGAATTTCAAGGACAAAAATGTTCAGCAGCATCCAGAGTTTATATCCCGCAAAGTTTATGGCCTGCAGTAAAAGAACAATTAACAACAGACGTGAAATCAATGAAAATGGGCACTCCAGAAGATTTCAACAATTTCATTACCGCTGTTATTCACGAAGGTTCTTTTGATAAATTAGCAAGCTATATCGACCAAGCGAAGAAAGATGCAGACGCCGAAATTATCATTGGCGGAAACTATGATAAATCAGTAGGATATTTTGTTGAACCAACCGTTATTTTGACAACAAATCCTAAATACACTACGATGGAAACCGAATTATTCGGGCCTGTTTTAACTATTTATGTTTATGAAGATGCTAAATGGTCAGAAACATTAGAATTAATTGACCAAACTTCTGAGTACGCATTAACTGGAGCGATTTTCAGTCAGGATCGTTATGCCATTGAAGAAGCTACTGTGAAATTACAAAATGCAGCAGGAAACTTTTACATCAATGATAAATGCACCGGAGCCGTAGTAGGACAACAGCCTTTTGGCGGTGCAAGAGCTTCGGGAACAAACGACAAAGCGGGCTCTATGCAAAACTTATTGCGTTGGGTTTCTCCAAGAACAATTAAAGAAATTTTTGTTTCTCCTGAAGATTACAGATATCCGTTTTTAGGAGAATAGTAAATTAGATTTCAGAATTTAGAATTTAGAAGTCAGATTACAGATTAAAAAACGCCGAATATTTAGATTAAAGATTCGGCGTTTTTATTTTATTTCAATTATACCACAAACTTCAACGGCAAATGCACTACTTTCTTTGTTTCAAAGAATTCATCTTCAAAGAAATTAGCTAAATCATATTGGGTAGCTTTTGGGAAATCTTTTAATTCTTCGGTCAAATCACCACCTTTTAGATAGAGAATACCGTTTTTCAATTCGTGTTTTTGTTGTTTTTTGATTTTGGTTTTTATCCATGAAACAAAATCAGGCATATTCGTAACTGCTCGACTCACGATAAAATCGAAATCTCCTTTTACATTTTCGGCACGAATTTGTTCTGCTTTTACATTTTTCAACCCCAAAGCATCAGCAACACCCTGAACTACTCTTATTTTTTTAGCAATAACATCAATCAAATAAAAACGCGTTTCAGGAAACAAAATCGCCAATGGAATTCCCGGAAAACCACCACCTGTTCCCACATCAAGCACATAAGAACCCGGTTCGAATTTCATAATTTTAGCAATTCCTAAAGAATGCAAAACGTGTTTAGTATACAAAGAATCAATATCTTTTCGGGAAATGACATTAATTTTTTCGTTCCAATCGTGGTATAAAAAATCCAGTTTTTGGAATTGTTCTTTTTGAATATCGGTTAAATCTGGAAAATACTTCAGAATCTCGTCCATCGTTATAAATTTTTAACAAAAGTACTATTTTTAAGTTTGAAATATTTAACTCAATTATGCCTAGTTAAAAATTATAAATAATTATCTTTGAACGCTATTTTTTTGAATGATATGAATAACACCGCTCCAACATTTGCTAGGCAGGACAGTCTTAAGTTCTTTAGAACGCTTAACACGCGGGTAAACAATTACTTCAAAGAGAATAATATTTCAAAAGCGGGTAATTGGAAACTTCATCTAAAAGCTGTAATTCTTTTTACAGTCTTTTTAGTTCCTTATTTTTTAATTCTAACTCTTGACATGCCTTTTTGGGCGCATTTGCTTTTAACCATCGTTATGGGGATTGGGATGGCAGGACTAGGAATGAATGTCATGCATGATGGTAATCATGGTTCTTATTCCAATAAAAATTGGGTTAACAAAATCATGGGTGGAACCATTTATGTTTTAGCCGGAAATGTCTATAACTGGCAGGTGCAACACAATGTTCTACACCACACTTACACGAATATTCCGGGACATGACGAAGATTTAGAGGCCGGAAGAATTATTCGTTTTACTAAAAATGCCAAATGGTATAAATTCCATCGTTTTCAACATTATTACTCTGTTTTTCTATACGGTTTATTGACCTTCAATTGGGCTCTTACTACCGATTTTAGACAAATGAGAAATTACATCAAAAGAAAATTATCTTATGGTGAACCTAAAAGCCCTAAAATCCTTTGGACTACTTTGATTATCACTAAAATCATTTACGCAATGATTTGGATAGTTTTACCAATAATCATCGGAATCGTTTGGTGGAAAGTACTCCTTGGCTTTTTCGTGATGCACTATACAGCAGGATTAATATTAAGTATTGTTTTCCAATTGGCTCACGTAGTTGAGGAAGCAGAAAATCCTTCCCCGAATGAACTTGGCGAAATGGAAAACACTTGGGCAATCCACCAATTGTTTACCACAACCAATTTTGCTCCTAAAAACTGGTTAGTAAACTGGTACACCGGCGGCTTAAATCATCAGATAGAACATCATATTTTTCCAAATATCAGCCACATTCATTATGGTAAAATTGCAAAAATTGTTCGCGAAACCGCACAGGAATGCAACCTACCTTATTACGAATACAAAACAACTAGAAGTGCTATTATTGCACATTTTAAATATTTAAAAAAATTAGGAACAAACCCAGAAATGGCGTAAAAGTGCTTCAAAAAACTTTAGCTTCATTTCAAATTTATAAATAAAAACAAATAATTAATCTCCCTTATCGGGGCTATACATTTTATTAATGAGTAATCCACTTTCAGACAGAATTAACAATCTTGCTACTTCACAAACATTAGCAATGGCAGCTTTAGCCAGAGAGTTAAAAGCACAAGGAAAAGACATCATCAGTTTAAGTTTAGGAGAACCTGACTTTAACACGCCAGACTTCATCAAAGAAGCTGCTAAAAAAGCTATTGATGACAACTTCAGCACCTACTCACCAGTTGACGGATATGCTGATTTGAAAGAAGCTATCTGCAGAAAATTCAAAAGAGATAACGACTTAGACTACAAACCTGCTAACATTGTAGTTTCAACAGGAGCTAAACAATCTTTATACAACATTGCACAGGTAATGTTAAACGACGGAGACGAAGTAATCTTACCAGCTCCTTACTGGGTTTCTTACTTTGAGATCGTAAAATTATCAGGTGGAGTTCCTGTAGAAGTACCAACTTCTGTAGAGACAGATTTCAAAATCACACCAGAACAATTAGAAGCTGCTATCACACCAAAAACTAAAATGATGTGGTTTTCTTCTCCATGTAACCCTTCAGGATCAGTTTACAACAGAGAAGAATTAACAGCTTTAGCTAAAGTTTTAGAAAAATATCCAAATATCTATGTAGTTGCTGACGAAATTTATGAGCACATTAATTTCTCTGGAACTTTCTGTAGTATTGCTTCTATCCCAGGAATGTTTGAAAAAACAATCACGGTTAACGGAGTAGCTAAAGCTTTTGCAATGACAGGTTACAGAATTGGATACATTGGAGCACCAGAATTTATCGCTAAAGCTTGTACTAAAATTCAAGGGCAGGTAACTTCAGGAGCTAACTCTATTGCACAACGTGCTACGATTACTGCTGTTGATGCTGATCCATCGGTATTAAACCACATGGTTCAGGCATTCCACTCTCGTAGAGATTTAGTTGTTGGTTTATTGAAAGAAATCCCAGGAATCAAAATCAACGTTCCGGAAGGAGCTTTCTACGTATTTCCAGACGTTTCTTCTTTCTTTGGAAAAACATTAAGAGGAAAAGAAATTAAAGATGCAAACGATGTTTCGATGTACCTTTTAGCTGAGGCAAACGTAGCTACAGTAACAGGAGATGCTTTTGGTAACCCTAACTGTATCCGTTTCTCTTATGCTACTAGCGACGAATTATTAGTGGAAGCTTTAAAAAGAATCAAAGACGCTTTGGCTGGATAGTTCAAAGTTAGAAATTAGATATTAGAAGTTAGAAAACTAACTTAAAAATAATTCAGATTATAAAATGCCTCAAGGAAACTTGGGGCTTTTTTTTATAGAATTATCATTTGTCATTATATACTACTGATATCTTTATTTCTTTTAAAAGAAAACAAAAAGTATGTTTATTTCATTATTATTTACAAAAAGAAATAAATGTTAACTTATTTAATGAATAATAATTTTAACTTAAAATATTTATCTATTATAAATAGATATTATATATTTGACATATAAATCTAGAGAGTTATGAATTATTTTCTTGAAATACCTAATCGAGTATTTTTCATTTTTAAATTGATTTACAATCAAGTTGAATCAATTAGTGATTTAATGATGAAAAGTGATGACGAGAATTTAGAAAAACTACTTGAAAAACCAGAAGACAAAGCTAAGTTTCAAAATGCAATTGATGAAGTTATGAAAGATTCCACTTCTAAAGAAATAATTTTAAATGGAAAAAATATAACAATTTCAATTTAAATTAAAAATGAATATTAATATCGCCTTCAATACCATTATTTATATAATGGTATTTTTATTTCCGGGTATTTTATTCCGAAGAGCTTTTTTTTCTGGAGATTTTAAAAGTTCCTTTGAATCTGGAAATACATTTGAAAGACTATTGTGGAATATGTTGAGCAGTATACTAATGCTTGTTTCTTTTTGTCTCTCGATTTACTTCTTTAATATTATTTCTCCTTATAAAATTAAATTTGACATACAAGTTACAGACATCACGGATACATTTGTTTGTATTTATGAAAATAAGTTACCTACAATTTTTATTTCTGAAACGCGTATAATTCAAACAATTGAACTTTTATTTTCAATTTACACATTTTCCGTTTTATTGGGTTATTTTTTAAACCGAATTATTTTTTATTTAGGATTAGAGAAACGTTTTTCTGTTTTCCAATTTCAAAATAGCTGGCAATATTTAACAAATTCAAATAAACAAAATAATATTCATCATTCGATAAAAGATATTTATTACACTAAAGTTGACATAAAAACTTCATCAAATGAACTATTTACAGGAAAACTACATTTAATTTCATATGATAAAGAAAGTAAAATTGAAGCTATAACCCTTCAAGACGCTTATAAATTTTACAAATTAACATTCGATAAAGATCTTGAAAAAATAAACGAGATAAAAGCAGCAATAAATGATATTGACCCTCATCTAATATTACATTCTGAAACTGCAAATAATTTTATCTTCCGAAAAAGAATAAAAGGAGATCTTTTTACTATTTTCAACAATGATTTAGAAAATATATCCATTACATATATTAAAATTTCAAATTTCTATCAAAAATTTCAAAAGGGTCTTAGAATTGGGCTGTCAATTACAATTCTTCTACTTACTGTTTTTTCAATAGCATATTCTATATGGGATTTCCATATATTTCGTTTTTCAAATTATTATAAAAGATTAGCGTTCTGCATTTTCACACCACTAATTTTTATTTTTTTATTATTAACATTGATTTCTATTTTTAATAATAAACTTTTAAAAAACAACAGAAAAACCTACTTAAACCAAATTAAGGACTCTCTTATTATTTTATTAATGTTTTCAATACCATATTTATACATTTTTGATATACTAAAATTTTCATACACAATATTTGCTTTAATTTTATATGTCATTCTATGCGGAAAATATATCTCAAAACAAACTAACAAATAAAATCACAAAATAGATTCAAAGGAAAAAATCTTAATTTATAGAATCAGCCTCAAGGAAACTTGGGGCATTTTTTTATATATCCCGATACATCTTCCTATACTTAGAAGGCGACATTTTTACAAATTTCTGAAACTGTCTATTGAAAAAACTCAGGTTATTGTAGCCTACTTTATAGCCTATTTCAGAAGTCGACAAATCAGTATTAATAAGCATTTTACTTGCCATACTAATTTTGTATTCGTTGATGAATTCAAAAAAAGATTTCCGAAAGGTCTTTTTAAAAAAACGACAAAAAGAATCTTTATTCATTGCTACTTTTTCTGCAACCGCATCCAAACTAATTTGTTGATGATGATGCTCTTTTACATAATTATAAATTAAATTGACACGCTCGCTTTCTTTGATGGTCAAATTTGAAGTAAAACCCTGCCCTGCCAGAAATTTATAATTTGTATGAATTGCCAATTGCTGTAATATCTGCAAAAAAGACAATAACCTTTCAAAGGGAGGCAACTCTATCAATTCCAGCATTTTTGACTCTACTTCCTTTGCTTTTTCTTTCTCAAAATGGATTCCTCTTGAAGCTTGTTGTATCAGCTGCTTAATATGTTGAAATTCTTCTTTTTCTAACCAATCGCTAAGCAAATCTTCATCCCATTGAATGATAATACAACGAACATCTTCTTTTTGTTCTCCAACAGTTTTCCAACAATGCGGTAAATTGGAACCAACCAAAACCAAATCACCATATTCAAAATTAGCCATATTGTCGCCCACATACCTGATACCACTACTGCCCAAAATATAAGTCAGTTCATATTGCGGATGAAAATGCCAGGAAGCAATAAATTCTTTTCCTTCAAAAATACTGGTTCTAAACGAACTCCCCGGCGACGGACTAATACTTCTATACTCTGCCTTCATAGACACTAATCTTACATTAAAACATCAAAATTAATAGAAATATACACGATAAAAAACCAATATCGTGTTAGTTTTTGCTTTTATGGTGTAAATACTGCTAGCTTTAGATTTGTAATATTGTAATACTTAAACAACAATTCAATGACATCATCGCTTTCCATTAGAGACGTAAAATTATACAAAGCCTCAAGCACGCTAAAAAAACCCATTTCAGACGCTACCCATACCCTAACCGAAATCTCATTTATTGTGATGCGTATTCAGTTAGAAAACGGCATCATAGGAGAATCTTATTTGTTGTCTTTTCAATATTCGCCAAATGCTATTGTAGGAGCTTTGAAAGATATTATTCCAATTATAAAAGGATATAAAGCCAATGAGACACAAGCTGTTTACCAAAAACTGGACGACTTAGCCGAATATTTTGGTAATCAGGGAATATTACGTTGGGCACAAGCAGCGATTAATATTGCGATGTGGGATGCCTGGGGGAAATTCCTGGGACAACCTATTCATAAAATTTTGGGAACACACAAAGAAAAAGTCTCTATTTACGGAAGTGGTGGCTGGATTTCTTATTCCATTGACGAATTGATTGAAGAAGTAAGCAATTATGCCGACCGTGGTTTTAAAGCCGTAAAAATTAAAGTTGGTTCGCCAAAAGTCAGCACCGATGTAGAGCGTTTGCGCTTGGTACGTGAAGCTGTGGGCGACAAAGTAGATATTATGATGGATGCTAATCAAGGAATGGATTTACCATCAGCGATGAAACTCGCTCGTGAAGCCCGTGATTTAAACATTAACTGGTTTGAAGAACCAATTCATCATCAAAATTTTCAGGGCTATGAAATACTAAAAAACCAAACCGGAATTTCGCTGGCTATGGGCGAAAGAGAATTTGACAGTCTTCCGCTTCGAGAATTGGCTACTCGAAATGCTTTGGATATCTGGCAACCGGATATTTTGAGAATTGGAGGAGTTGAAGCCTGGAGAGAAAGTGCTGCGTTGGCTAAGAGTTTCCATCTGCCGGTATTACCCCATTATTATAAAGACTACGATGTTCCTTTGGTTTGTACCATTTCCAATGGTGTGGGTGTAGAATCTTTTGACTGGGTCGATCCATTGATTGACAATCCAATGGTCGTTCAGAATGGTTATGCCAAACCACATGATTTACCAGGTTGGGGATTTAGTTTTATCGATGACAGAATGACTGAAATTAAATTATAAAATAATTCTTTTCCGTATAAATAGTTTAAAATTTGAAGTATTGCTACTTCAAATTTTAAACTATTTTTTATTTATGAGGGTTCCCTACGGGCGGGCTATCCATTTCAATCTTTTATTTTTAAAGAAAAAAATAAAAGGATTTTCATTTCTATCCCTAACCCGAAACACAGACAAATCAAAAACAGGTAAACTTCCTCAATAATTAATAAAAATAATAACCCTAAAACAAAAAAGCTTTTAGCTATTTTGTAGGATATTTTTATATATTTGAAAAATAAATACAATACTAAATGATAGCCTTTTTACCAAAAAAAGAGATATATTAATGTTATTGAGTTGTAGGCACATAGAATTGCTACAAAACTAAAAACACCTAATATGAGCCAAAAAACCCGATAGAGCAGATTTGCAATCCGTGCCAACAAAGTTGAGCAACTCGAACGCATAGCCCTAAAACGTTGGTGGTAACCACAAAAGCACATTATAAATTAACAAATGATATGAGAGCAGAAAATTTTGAACAAATTAAAACAGAAAATGAAAAATTTGTATGGACTGACAAACCAAACTTTTTGCCATTTATGGCAAGCTTAATTCCAATTTTTATATTCGCAATAATATGGGGAAGTTTTGATTTCTTTTTTTTTATAAAACCAATGCTTTTAGACAAAGAGCATTCTTCGAGTGTTGATACTTTTACAATTGCTTTTTTTGGTTTTCACCTCATACCAGTTTGGATAGCACTAATTTCATTGTTTTACCAACCATTGAATCATAAAAAAACATTTTATGCACTTACGGATAAACGAATATTGATTAGAAGTGGGGTAATTGGAACAGATTATAAGTCATACTCATTGAAAAGTATTTCTGATTTAAACGTAAATGTTGGTATATTAGACAATGCTAATAATACAGGAACAATTAGTTTTTGTACTGGTCATTTTGATAGTAATGGCAAAGCTGAAAA
Source organism: Flavobacterium flavipallidum (assembly GCF_038289905.1). NCBI lineage: Bacteria > Pseudomonadati > Bacteroidota > Flavobacteriia > Flavobacteriales > Flavobacteriaceae > Flavobacterium > Flavobacterium flavipallidum. The sequence goes on from NZ_JBBYHU010000001.1 coordinate 25,840, forward strand.
AGGAAAATTGATAGGAATTCAGAAACCGTATGAGATTTTTAAACTTATTCAACAAACTATAAATTAAGATTTTATAAAGCAAAATAATAACTCAAAAAAATCAATTCTTAAAAAATCGAAACTCAGTAGGAGTCATCCCGCTGTGTTTTTTAAACAAACGACTGAAATATGAATAATCGTCATAGCCTAAGACAAAAGCGATTTCATTAACGGTCCAGTTTTTATCCAGTAACATGCGTTTGGCTTCGAGAATAACCCTATTGACAATCACTTCGGTGGTTGTTTTTTTTAGGATATCCTTGCAAATTCGGTTTAAGTGTTTCAAAGTAATATTCAATTCTGAAGCATAAAAAGCCGCGGATTTTTCTTCTTTGTATTTTTGTTCCAAAAGCTGTTCCAGATTTTTAATCTTCACATTATACGTATGGGTTTCGTGAACGTGAATTTCATTGTATTTACGAGCTAATTCGATGTGAATTATGTCCAACAGGTTCATTATTTTATCCCGTTGAAAAATTTTAAGTGTTTGCGTTTCTGCCATCAAACTTTCAAAATAAGGCAAAACCGATTTTATTTCCTGATTATCCAATACAATTTCGGGACTATTTTGAATCGAAAAATAAAAGGGATACTCTTCTATAGTCTTATTTCCAAAATACAAATTGTACATTTCAGCAGAATAAAAAACAATAAACCCCTCAATATCTTCTGATAAAATCCAATGATGTATTTGTCCAGGTTGCAGTACAAAAGCACTTCCGGGTCCAATTTCAAAACGATCAAAATCGACCTCATGAATTCCTGACCCATTGGTAAACAACACCAATAAATAAAAATTATGACGATGCGGTTTTTCCACAAAACTATGGTTAATTAAATGATTCTTAAAAGTATTGACATACAAATCACTATTGACCGAATTACAATTGAATTGTTCGATACTATATATTGGATATTTTTTCATCGCAACAATGTCCTTTTTGTCCTATAATAAGCGAATATACAAAATAGCTAACAGTTGATTAATAAATACCTTTGAATAAAAAACAAGAATCATGTCAAAAACACTCCTTCATATCCTAAACAACGATTGCCCACATTGTCATCAAGGAAAAGTTTTTAAAGAAAAATCTATTTTTTTCAAATTCAGTTTTCCTAAAATGAACGAATATTGTCCGCATTGTCATTATAAATTCAAAAAAGAACCGGGCTATTTTTTTGGTGCCATGTATGTTAATTACGGACTAACGGTAGCAGAGGGCATCACCACTTATTGTATTGCCAATTTTTTCTTCAAAGAAACCTTCGACCTGAGGATTATCCCAATTATTATGACCGTAATTATTCTTATGGCTACCTTCAACATCCGATTATCCCGATTAATATGGATTTATATGTTTAAGAATTATTCTAGTTGAGAAAACAACAAACTATCCAGAGTTCGTTCATTTTTTAGTAAAAAATAATTGAAATAGACCAAAAAAAGACCGCTTAAATGCCAATACGACAAATAAGCGGTCCAAACTAACTAACCACTAATTTAATTTTCTATCTTATTTATAAGCTTCATTTTGAGTAATCACATTTGGATTTTGATTGATTACCAAAAATGGAATTGGTAGTAATAAATCGTCTTCAGTAATCGTGATGTTTTTGCTACTATTTTTAATTACCTGAATGGCTCTTCCGGTTCTTACTAAATCAAACCAGCGGTGAAATTCACTTGCAAATTCTACTTGACTTTCATGTTCTAATGCAAGTGCTACTGTATTGTACTGAGATGGATAACCAACAGCTCCATAAGCCGGCAAACCGACACGGGCACGAACTTCGTTTAGGTATTTTGGATCTGAAGTTGCTTCGGTTAACATTAAAAGTACATCCGCATATCGCAATATCATAAAATTATTATCCGAAGCTTCTCTTAAACCCGCAACAGGAGCAGTGGCATCCTTCCATTTTATAGTGAATTTCACATTTACAAATGAATTATTAGGAGTCGTATATCCGTTTTGAATAGAAATATCACGTCTTGGATCACCGCTTTCATAAGCATTCCACAAATCACTGCTTATTTGATTAAATCCTCCTCCCCATGCGGTAACCACACGGTTATCAACTGGTGTAAACATTGCCCAATACAAACTATAAGGATTAGAAACACCACCTTTATACTGAATTTCGAAAATTGACGATGCACCGTTCTTCTTTGTTTTATTCCATAAATCAGCATAAGGAACCAAACTAAATTTACCGTACACTTTCAACAAAGTTTCTTCGGCTTTTGGTTTATTCCCAATAGTTAAATACACTTTCCCTAATAAAGTATTCGCTGCTTCCTGACTGGCAGCGCCTACAAATCGCTGACTTGTTTTTACCGGCAATTTAGCTGCAGCAAATTCAAGATCCGAAATAATTTGAGTATAAACCTGATCTTTTGGAGTACGTCCTTGTGCATAAGCATCGGCAACACTTAAAGGAGAAGTCACTAGTGGAACATCACCCCAGGCACGAACCATATCAAAATAATACAAAGCACGTAAAAACTTTGCCTCACCTATTAGAGCATCTCTGGAAGCAAAATCTAATTTCTCAGCATTGACAATGATGTTATTAACAACATAAATAGCTTTGTAATAATTATTCCAAAAATTGTAAACCAACTCATTATCAATCGTCATTGTGTGCGATTCGAATCCTTCATAATCCTGAATTCTTCCGGCAGCATTATCACTATAAGCATTATCAGACATCAATTCGCCATAAAATGAAGGCAAGCTTTCAGGTCCATATAAGGTATAAAGTGAATTATAAGCCGACCATAATCCTGTTTCAATGTCTTCCTTAGATTTATAAAAATTCTCTTCATTAGCATTAGAAATAGGTGCTCTATCTAAAAAATCCGAACTACATCCAATTAGGAATAAATTACAGAATAGCAGGGTATATAGTATTTTTTTCATGTTCTTAAGTTTTAAATGTTCATCAAATTTTTAGAAACTGATATTTACACCGGCTGTAGCTGTAAAGGGATTTGGATAAGCTCCATAATCAAAACCAACCATTACGCCAGACTGATATGTACTACCTTCCGGATCATATCCTAAATAATCAGAAAACACATGTACATTTTCCATATTTATGTAAAATTTCACATTGCTTAATTTCCATTTTTCAACTAAGCTTTTCGGTAAATTATACCCCATTCGAATATTTTGAATTCGAACAAAAGAACCATCTTCAACCCAATAACTAGAACCAAAATCACGAACTGTTGTAGGTAACATACGTGGTTTAGGGGTTTTTCCGTCTCCAGGATCTGCATCTGACTTCCAATAGTTATTTACCACTGAATACATATTACGGTTTCCACCACCAACGCCTGATTTTAAATAGCGAGCATTATGATTCAAAATTTCTCCACCTTGAGAACCACGCAATAAAACGGATAATTCAAAACCTGCAAAAGAGAAATTATTGGTAAGTCCCCATTGAAAATCAGGCTGATAATTTCCTAAATAAGTACGGTCATTAGAATCAATTTTCCCATCTTCGTTAACATCTCTTACTCTTGGATCTCCTGCTTCACTGCCTGGCCAAACTGGATATGCATTACTGTCTAACTCAGCCTTTGACATAATAACTCCATCAACAACATAACCATAATACATCCCTATTGGTTTTCCTACAGCTGTGCGCGATGTCATACTACTCACATTTATATCAATTGGAGCATCATTTACACCTAATTTCAACACTTTATTGCGGTTAGCAAAAATATTAAAGTCGGTACTCCATTTGAATTTGTTATCGATATTTTGAGTAGTAAGATTTACTTCATATCCTCTGTTTTCTAATTCTCCAATATTGGTCAAAGTGGAAGAGAAACCGGAAAGAATTGGGATTGGTACATTAAGCAATAAATCTTTTGTTTTTGAATAATATATATCTCCTGAAAACTTTATACGTCCGTTTAAAGCACTAAAATCTACCCCAAAGTTGGTTTGACCGGTTTTTTCCCATTTCAAATTTTTATCCGCAAAATTAGACGTATATATTCCCTGATTTACTGTACCTGAACTCACATATGAATTATAACCTAAAACTCCGATGGAACCGTAATTTGGGATTTGATTATTACCGGTTGCCCCATAACTCAATCTTACTTTAAGATTATTTATCCAGGCTACCTCTTTCAAGAAATCTTCTTCTGAAATACGCCATGCTAAAGATCCTGAAGGAAAATAACCCCATCTATTGTTAGCACCAAAACGAGAAGAACCATCCGCTCTGATCGCTGCCGAAGCTAAATATTTACCTTTATACGAATAATTAGCACGAGCCAAATAAGAAACCAATGACCAGTCTTCCGAGAAAGTGTTCCCTGCATTAACTACACCTGCATTCAAAGTATGTACCAAATCATTTGGAAAACTACCCGCTGTCATTGTACTTGTATCTAAAGTTTGTTCCTGAGCTGAATATCCTGCTAAAACATTTAAATTATGATTTTGATTAAATGTTTTATTGTATGTCAAAGTCGTTTCAGAAATCCAGTTATTAGATTGCAACGTTTTAAAATCAGCCTGTGCCGGAACCCATCCGGAATATCCCCAGTTTTGACCTGCGTTCCAATAAAAATTATGAACAGTATTTTCAATATTAGAACTTGCCGAAGTTTTTAAAGTTAAATCTTTTATAATATCCCATTCTATAAAAGAGGCAACTGTTGAAATATTAGTTGTTTTTTTTGCAGTAGCCTCTCTTGTTAAAGAATAAGGATGCCAAAGTTGAAAACCATATTTAGAAAACGTATTCCATATTGATGTAGGATCTTTAAAACCAAGACTACCTGTTTCAACATATAATGGAAAAAAAGGATCACTTTGCAATGCCAAACTTACCACATCACTTTTCCCTCCTGTCCCATAAGGCGCTTCTTTTACTCGACTAAGACCTATGTTTAATCCCATACGAATATTATCATTAAACTTATGTTTTAGATTTGATCTTAGGTTAATACGATCGTAAGTATTCCTATCAACAACACCTTCAGAGTCCATATAACCCAATGAAGTCATAAATTGCGTCTTTTCATTCCCTCCAGAAGCCGATAATTGAATATTTTTATTATGCGCGGTTCTAAATACCACATCCTGCCAGTCAGTTCCATTCCCAATACGGGCTAACCAAATAGGGTCAGAAAACTCTACAGGAACAGTTACATTATTTCCTCTAGTAGCCGATGGATTAGCTGCTACAATAGTAGCCCATGAATTATTTCTTGCAGCTGTATTGAATGCAATAAACTCAGAAGCATTCATCATATCTGTTTTACGATTTACATGTGAAAACCCAGTTTCAAGAGTCGCATTAATTTTTGTTTTGCCAGCTTTTCCTTGTTTCGTTGTAATAATAACAACTCCATTAGCCCCACGGGAACCGTAAATTGCTGCCGATGAAGCATCTTTTAAAATATCAATAGATTCTATGTCATTTGGATTAATGGAATTCAACGGATTTCTATTGTAACTCAAATTACTTCCTGCACTAATACCGGTATCGGTTGAATTAGTTGTATTATCTTCTAATGGAATTCCATCGATAACGTAAAGTGGAGTAGTTCCTGCATTAATAGAAGAAGCTCCACGAACTTTGATTGTAGGCGCCATTCCAGGTGCTCCCTGCGATTGCGTAATTTGAACTCCGGTTGCCTGTCCGGCAAGAGATTGAAGAACATTTCCATTAGATCTGCCTTCTAGTTTTTCAGAACCAATAGAAACTATAGAACCTGTCAAATCTTTTTTCTTCACCGATCCATATCCTACCACAACTACTTCTTCGAGTTTAGCAGAATCTTCATCTAATTTAATTGATAGTTTGTTTTGACCGTTTAATACAACTTCTTTGGATTTAAATCCAATATATGAAACCACTAAAATGGCTTTATCACTTTTTACCTTTAATGAAAAATTACCATCAAAATCAGTTTGAACACCGTTTGTAGTTCCTTTTTCAACCACATTCACACCTGGTATTGGTTGACCAGAAGCATCCGTGATTTTTCCACTTATCGTTTTTTGCTGAACGGCTTTGACTTCAACAACTGTTTTCTCTTTAATAAAGATGGTATTGTCATTTGTTAATTCAAAGTCAAGATTATAATTCGAAAGGCACTGTTGCAATAACTTAGAAACAGGAATTGTTCCTTTTTTTAATTGAACATCCGGACTGTCTTTGAAAAATTTTCTGGGATAAACAAAGTTTAAATCAGTCTGTTGCTTTATAATCTTAAAAACCTCATAAATAGTGACTGACTGATCTTTTTCTATTATAACATTTGACTGTGCAAATGTCTTATCCATAGTAAGGCAAAAAACATTGGTACACCACAAAAAGATAAATGCTCTCAAAACAGTTCCTTTAAGCTTTTCTCCATAAAGAGTAAAGCCCTTACGTACTTTAATTTTCATAATTTTTTGGTTTGGTTGGTTTTACAATTGGTCAATAAAAACATATTGAAGTATTCATACCGGGGGCACTCTTACACTTCGTTCTGCTTTTTTACTCTAGAATTACTTGTTTGTCTTTTATTTCATAGTTTTTAATTATTTTAAAATTTTTAATACTCTTTAATATTTCATCCAGTGATTGGTTTTTTCTTAGAACTCCGTCAAAAATTTCATTTTCGATTGCTTTATTTTTGAAAATACAATCAAAATCATACCAACGAGATAATACTTTCATCATTTCTTTCAGGGTAATATTTTCAAAACTAAAAACACCTTGTTTCCATGATATTGCATTATAGACATCTATGTTTTGTACCGATACATTATTAGTTTTTAAATTGAGTTTCAATTGTTGATTAGGCTTTAATCGTTGCTTTCCGTTTTCCATTTTAACATCGACTTTACCCTCAACTAAAGTGGTGTAACTATTCGTTTCGTCTTTGTATGCTTTGATATTGAATTCGGTACCTATAACTTCAATTTCCTGCTTTTTGTTTAACACTTTAAAATGGGCTCCTTTATGCATCGTACTTGGCGAAACATCAAAATAAGCTTCTCCGTAAACCAATTCCACTTCTCTGGTTTTACCTTCAATGAAGGCGACAGGAAATTTTAATTGGGTTTCCGAATTCAACCACACCTGAGTACCATCCGATAATTTAATCATGAATTTTCCACCTCGGGGAATTGTCAAATAATTATAAACCAACTTAGCAGTATTGTTTTTCTCTGATTGATAAATTATAGCTTCGCCATTACTTTTTGCATTTTGCGTTTGTAAAGAGGCACCATTAGTCAAAACAATTTGCTTACCATTACTTAAAGTAAGTGTCGCTTTATCTGTTCCTGGCTCGGGGAAAGTGTTTTTTTGCACAATTACCGGAGTTGATACAATCTGCTTTTGAAAAACAATATCTTTAAAGAAATAAACAGAAGTTAAAACTCCTATAAAAATTGCCGCAGCAGCTGCATATTTTACAAAATAGAACTTCTTATTAAGTTTCAACTTAGAATCTTCTTGTGACATCGCTAATATTTTATTCTTAATGCGCACAATATCACTCTCCCTCATAAGTGGCTTATCCTCTAAAATTTCCAAAACTTCTTCAACGGTTGGTAATTGATTAGAATCTGTCAAACTTTTAAAGTAATGTACAACTTCATCAACTTCCTCTTTAGAACATTGATTAAGAATAAACTTCTTTAATAGGTTTTGTGTGTATCTATTTTGCTCCATAATAATTGTTGTTATATATAATACAGCTGAGAAAACAAAAAGTACTACTCAGTGTTATTATTTTTTTTGAAAAATAACAATAATTAAAAACAAATAGAAAAAAATAAAAAACAAACGCAAGTTTATTACGCCAAAAGAAAAAGAAAAATAATTAGAAAATTATTCCAACCAATGTGAAGAAATAAGTGTAATAAGTAGCGTTACATCTCCATGTGTTTCCAGATAAGTGCGAATTTCAGCCAGAGCTTTACTTATTTGACCTTTGACAGTACTCACAGAAATATTTAATTCTTTACTAATTTCCTCGTAACTCATTTCATTATTACGGGACATTTCAAAAATAATTCTGCGTTTAGGCGGAAGTTGTTCTATTGCTTTATTCTTGATAACATCATAATCAGCTTCAGCAATAATATCTTCGATAGGGCTATACGATTTTTGACTTTTATAGAAAACTTCTTCTTTTAATTTATGACTATTAGCCACTTTACTTATAAGATTAAAAGTCAAGTTTCTGGTAATTGTAAAAACATACGATTTGAATGACAAATCAGGATTGAGTTTTTCTCTGTGCAACCAAATATTCAAAAAAACATCCTGAACAATTTCCTCAGCAAAAGCATCATTTTTAAGCATCCTCAAACTGTAAGCATAAACATCATTGCAAAATATATTAAACAGCTCATTGAAGGCTTTCTCATTACCCCGCATAAGTTCTGTTACTAATAATTTACTATTTATTGCTTTTGTTTCAGCCATTTTATAACACTCTAATACTGTTTAATTATCAATCAATTACAAATAAATTTATCTCACAAAAAATGCTCTTCTGGAGTTCTTACCAATGCTAAAATAACAAATTATATCACAATGTAATGAAAACAAATGTATAAAAAACACCCATAACGCAGGAGTAAAATAACTATCTTGCATGAAAACAAAAAAATTGTATCATGCCCCTAATTATTGAGAACATAGAAAAACACGTAAGTCTTACTCCTGAGGAAAAAGAATTATTTTTAAGTAAAACCGAAATCAAAAAGTACAAAACCAAAAGTATTTTATTAAACTCAGGAGATATTTGTGAACACTCTTATTTTGTAAACTCCGGGGTATTAAGAAGCTTTAATATCAACGACAATATTGTCGAACAAGTTCTCAACTTTGCCAGCGAAGGTTGGTGGATGGCCGATATGTACAGTTTAATATCTAAAAAACCGGGAAATCTTTTCATAGAAGTTATAGAAGATGCCGAACTCGTTTTACTTTCCAAAGAAAATCAGGATTTATTATACACTGAAATCCCTAAGCTGGAACGTTTTTTTAGAATCCTCATCGAAAATTCGCTGGTTGCACATCAGGAACGACTAATGGATAATTTAAGTTTATCGGCCGAAGACCGTTTTGAAAAATTCTGCAAGCGTTATCCTAATCTCATTCAAAGAATTCCTCAAAAACAAATTGCCTCATATATAGGAGTTACACCAGAGTTTTTTAGTAAAATGAAAGCGAAATTATTGAGAAAATAGTGATCAGTGGTCAGTTTTAAGTGATCAGACAGTATTGTAAACATTCTGAGAAGAAGACTGAACACTAAATACTGAACACTGAATACTGAACATTGAATACTTTCTTAATCTAGGTTAAGTGCAAAACGCTTACAACGAATGTACATTTGTAATGTAATAATCAATAAACAAAAAAATCATGGCAACTACAGTTTTTCATAAAGCAGATACAAGAGGACACGCAGATCACGGATGGCTAAACGCTTACCACAGCTTCAGCTTTGCAAGCTGGTACAATCCTGATAGAGTAAATTTTGGAGCATTAAGAGTATTAAATGATGATACTATTGCAGCCGGAATGGGCTTTGGAACACATCCTCACGATAATATGGAAATCATTACCATTCCATTGGAAGGCGATTTAGCGCACAAAGACAGCATGGGAAATGAATCTACAATAAAAAATGGAGATGTTCAGGTAATGAGTGCCGGAACAGGAATCAGACATAGTGAATTTAACCCAAATGCTGATCAAAGAACTAAACTTTTCCAAATATGGTTATTCCCTAAAAAACGTGATGTAGTTCCTCGTTACCAACAAATTACGTTGGACAAATCATTAGAAAAAAATGATTTTGCTCAAATATTATCCCCAAATCCTGACGATGCCGGAGTTTGGATTCATCAAGATGCTTGGTTTTATTTAAGCGATTTCGACAAAGATTTCTCTAAAAAATTAGCTCTAAAAAAAGAAGGAAATGGTTTTTACATCTTAAACATTGAAGGAGAAATTGAAGTTAATGGTCAAAAATTAGAAACCAGAGACGGATTAGGAATTTCAAATATTGCAGAAATTGAAGTAAAAGCAACTTCAACCGCTAAATTTCTAATCATGGAAGTTCCAATGAATTACTAAACAAAGAAGCAATGGAAGAAATTATAGGTTTAGAATACAATGAAAAAAAAGGTTATTTTTATGTGAAAGTGAATGATAAAACAGAAGCTAAAATGACCTTTGTTTTCGCCGGGCCGCAAAAAATAATCATAGATCACACCGAAGTAAATCCCGGCAACAACGGTAAAAACTTTGGTAAAAAAATGCTAAAAAAAGCCGTAGAATTTGCACGGGAAATGAACCTTAAAATTCTTCCACTTTGTCCTTTTGCCAAAAGTGTTTTTGACAAAACTCCTGAATATGGAGATGTTTTGTAATCCAATAAAAAGATTTTGAAATTATCATGGGAAAATTATTAGAAAAAGACCTTACAGGACACATTGGTACGCAAAAATATCTATGCACAATCAACTGGAGAAACGGCCAGTTGATTATGGATGAACCAGAGAGCAATGGCGGAAAAGACTTAGGACCTGATCCTTTTTCGGCACTTTTAGCTTCATTAGCTGGTTGTACATTGGCAACTTTGAGAATGTACATCGATCGAAAAGGTTGGGATATTCCTGAAATCAACATCACAGTAAATGCACAACAGCAAACAGAAGGCGAATTAGAAACCATTTTTTCAAGAGAAATTTCATTTCCAACAACAATTTCACAGGAACAAAAAGACCGATTATTGTTAATTACTGAGAAATGTCCCGTTTCTAAATTACTCAAAGGAAAAATAAGCATTAACACCACATTGTAATTATGAATCCGAAAGACATTACCAAAGAATATTCTAATGGCGAAGTGACCATTGTGTGGCAATCGGCTAAATGTATTCATTCTGCAAATTGCGTCCGAAATAATCCTGATGTTTTTCGTCCAAAAGAACAACCTTGGATTCATCCCGAGACTTCAACAACCGAAAAAATTATCGAAACTGTAAATAAATGTCCTTCGGGAGCTCTAACCTACTTTTTAAACAAACAAAATGACTAAAAAAATTATCGCTTTTGGAGCTTCTTCAAGCAAAAATTCCATCAATAAACAATTAGCTACTTATGCTGCCTCCCAATTTGAAAATACTGAGGTGGAAGTACTGGATTTAAACGATTACGAAATGCCTATTTTCTCTTTGGACAGGGAATCTGAAAATGGTATTCCGGAACTGGCTAAAGATTTTTACAATAAACTGGGAACCGCTGATTTAATTATCATCTCATTTGCAGAACACAACGGCGCTTATACCACTTCCTTCAAAAACATTTTTGACTGGACTTCCCGAATCAATTCGAAAAACTTTCAGCAAAAACAAACTTTAATCATGGCTACATCTCCGGGGCCAAGAGGAGGTGCTTCGGTTTTAGAAATTGCAAAAAACCGCTTTCCATTTCAAGGTGCAGAAATTAAAGGTAGTTTTTCTTTACCAAGTTTTGGAGAAAATTTCGATAAAGAAAAAGGAATTACTAATGAAAAATTAAAAAGCGAATTGTTTGAAATTATTCAATCAATCGAACTTTAACGAAACAGAATTAAGTTTTCAAAGCGTTGCTTCAAGCAGCGCTTTTTTTATTTTTGTAGGTCAGAAAATATTAACTGCTGATTTTGTCTATTTTTAAGACCACAATATTTATTTTTGAAAAAGAAAAAAATCATTTATGAAATTACTCATTGTTGAAGACGAACCTAATCTTTTATCCATTTTACGAAAAGGACTTTCGGAAAAAAACAATGAGGTAAGCGTAGCTCTTGACGGCACAACCGCTTTAGATATGATTATGAATCATAATTTTGATGTCGTTATTCTGGACATTATGCTTCCGGATATTAACGGAATCGAAATTTGCAGAAGACTGAGAGCTTCTAAAAACTTTGTCCCAATATTACTCTTAACTGCTCTAGGAACAACCGAAAACATTGTCACAGGACTCAACTCTGGTGCCGATGATTATCTGGTAAAACCTTTTAAATTTTCTGAATTAGAAGCTCGAATTGCTGCTCTAGCCCGAAGATCAGTTCAGGAACACCGTCCTAATACATTGATTCAAATAGAGGATTTAGAAATTGATAACCGAGCCAAATCAGTAAAAAGAAATGGCGAAATCATCCAACTAACCGCTAAAGAATTTAAATTATTAAACTATTTAGCCAGTAATTCAGGTACAATTCTATCCCGAGAAGACATTTTAGAAAATGTTTGGGACATAAATTTTGACATGAATACCAATGTAGTTGATGTCTATATCAATTACTTAAGAAATAAAATTGACAAACCCTACCCTATCAAATTAATTCAAACTATTAAAGGTTTAGGCTATCTTATTAAATCATAATACATGCAAATTAGAAAAAAAATAACCATTACTTATATCGCTCTTTCGGGCTTTAGTACTTTGCTTTTGTGCATCGTTATTTTTTCTCTTTTAAAGCAAAACAACCAATATTATTTCATCAAAAGACTCCAAGACAGAGCTAAAATTGCTTCCTCGGCTTATTACCAAAAAAATCCTGAACATAAAGATTACTTCAAAGATTTTAGAAAAAAAGGGCTTGAAGAACTTGTTGAGGAAAAAGATTTTATTTTAAAAGTTAGTAGCAAAAACACTTTTGAATACAATACCGATTTACACCTGCCGCCAGAGTTTTACAAAAACATAATGAAACAAGGTTCGAGTTGGATTGAAGAGAATCATCGCTATTATTATGGACAAATATTCAATGAGGAAAATCAAAAACATATTGTGATTGTTACCGCTATTGATCGCAGAGGTGATACTAGCACGATTTACTTTTTGCAAATTTTAATTATTGGCGGAATTGGATTTATATTTCTGGCTTACTTTTTTGGAAAATTCTTAGCTCGAACAATTATTAACCCTATTGCCCGAATCACGAATGAAGTGCATAGGATTAGTGCCTCCAATCTTCACAATCGATTGGCTGATACAGACGGAAAAGATGAAATTTCAGATTTGACCAAAACCTTCAACGATATGTTGGACCGCTTGGAAACCTCATTTGAAATCCAAGCAAATTTTATCAATAATGCTTCGCATGAACTAAAAACGCCAATAACCACCATTATTGCCGAGACTGAAATCATGCTCTTAAAAGAAAGAGAAACTGAAGAATATATTCATTCACTTGAAAACATTAACAGACAAGCTTCGAAATTAGGAAATCTTACGGAAAGTCTTTTAAAATTAACACAAACAGGTTACGATGGCACGAAACAGGTCTTGGATGTAGCTAGAATTGACGAAATTCTACTGGAGGTAAAAGCCTTTATTGATACCTTATTCCCTGACAACCGAGTAAACATTAAATTAAATACCATTCCGGAAGATGAATCCTTATTAAATATTCCATGTAACATCCCTTTGTTAGAATTGGCTTTGAATAATATTATTTCTAATGCCGTAAAATATTCCGATAACAATGAAGTATTTGTAAATCTTTCGGTTGACAATTCTAAAATTAAAATTGCCATCACTGATATTGGTATTGGAATTCCACCTGAAGACATTCCTTACCTATATGAACCTTTCTTTAGAGGCAAAATCGCTTCTAAATACAATGGTTACGGACTTGGATTACCATTAGCAATGAAAATTATACGAATGCACAATGGAGAACTTCAAATTCAATCCGAAACAGGAAAAGGAACCGTTGTAAACATTACTTTCGAAAAAAAATAACTCAAAAAGTTTTTAGTCGATAACTTACTGTAAAACAAACTCAATACAACCGTCCTGAAGCTTTTAGGACGGTTTTTTATTTCTTAATCTAGGTTAAGTGCTCCATCCCTATAGTCGCTGTAAATTTGTCATATCAAATTAAAATTAATAATAAAAACATATAATTATGGCAACTACAAATTGGACAATTGACCCAACTCACTCAGAAATCGGTTTTAAAGTAAAACACATGATGTTTACTAATGTTTCCGGAAAATTCAACGAATATGAAGCTACTATCGCTACTGAAGATGACAACTTCGAAAACGCTAACATCGAATTTTCAGCCAACATTGATTCCATAAGTACTAATAATACGGACAGAGACAATCATTTAAAAAGTGCTGATTTTTTTGACGCTGATAATTTCCCTAAGCTAACTTTCAAAGCAACCTCTTTAACCAAAAAGGGTGAAGATTATGAAATTGCTGGTGATCTAAGTTTAAGAGGTGTAACAAAATCAGTTACACTTCCTGCAGAATTCAGTGGATTAATGAAAGATCCTTGGGGAAACACTAAAGCCGGATTAAATATTTCAGGTAAAATCAATCGTAAAGACTGGGGATTAAACTGGAACTCTGCCTTAGAAGCAGGAGGTGTTTTAGTGGGCGAAGAAGTAAAATTAAATATTGAATTACAATTGGTTAAACTATAAATTAAATTTCAAACCCTATTATTTACCAGAAAACCACTTGACTTTTTATTAGGTTAAGTGGTTTTCTTTTTGCTCGAAAAACAACTTTGAATATAAATTCTAAAAAAGTAGTACTTTTGCATCCCGATTGACTATTTTTCAATCTTTAAATAATGTCACCCTGAGCACAGTCGAGGGGCAAATCTTTAAATTAAAAACATGAAAGCATACGTATTTCCAGGACAGGGAGCTCAATTTACAGGAATGGGTAAAGACTTATATGAGAACTCACCACTAGCAAAAGAATTGTTTGAAAAAGCTAACGAAATATTAGGTTTCCGCATTACAGACATCATGTTTGAAGGTACTGCAGAAGAATTAAAAGAAACTAAAGTAACACAACCGGCTGTATTTTTACACTCGGTAATTTTAGCTAAAACTTTAGAAGATTTCAATCCTGAAATGGTTGCCGGACACTCTTTAGGTGAATTTTCAGCTTTAGTGGCTAATGGTGCTTTATCATTCGAAGACGGATTAAAATTAGTTTCTCAAAGAGCTTTAGCGATGCAAAAAGCTTGCGAAATAACACCTTCAACAATGGCTGCTGTTTTAGGATTAGCTGACAATGTAGTAGAAGAAGTTTGTGCTGCTATCGACGGAGTTGTAGTCGCAGCTAACTATAACTGCCCTGGACAATTAGTAATTTCAGGAGAATTCAAAGCAGTAGAATTAGCTTGCGAAAAAATGAAAGAAGCTGGTGCTAAACGTGCTTTATTATTACCTGTTGGTGGTGCTTTCCATTCACCAATGATGGAGCCGGCAAGAGAAGAATTAGCAGCTGCTATCGAAGCAACTACTTTCTCTACTCCTATCTGCCCTGTTTATCAAAATGTAACTGCAAATGCCGTTTCGGATGCAGCAGAAATCAAGAAAAACTTAATCATCCAATTGACTGCTCCTGTAAAATGGACACAATCAGTACAACAAATGATTGCTGACGGAGCTACATTGTTTACAGAAGTTGGTCCTGGAAAAGTATTAACAGGATTAATTGGGAAAATCAATAAAGAAGCGGCTACGGCAAATGCTTAAATAGTACACAGTCATCAGCCCCGATAGTTATCGGGATTAGATTTCAGTAATATATAAAGAATCCTCATGAACTTATGTTTGTGGGGATTTTTTATTTCAACACAATTGTCCTATCAAAATTAACTTTTGGAATTTTAGCTATCTTTGTTTTTAAGATTTTCTTTTTATGATTTCAAATTTACGAACTGTAAACGTTATCCGTTACATCACACCACTTCGGGAAGGGGGCTCCTTACCTGCTCTGGCAGAAGCAGATGACGATTTTAAATATGTATTAAAATTCAGAGGTGCTGGTCACGGTGTAAAAGCTTTAATTGCTGAATTCTTAGGTGGTCAAATCGCTAAATTCCTTGGGCTTCCGGTTCCTGAATTAGTTTTTGCTGAATTGGATGAAGCTTTTGGAAGAACAGAAGCTGATGAAGAAATTCAGGATTTATTGAAATTCAGTCAGGGATTAAATTTAGGATTGCATTATTTATCAGGAGCAATTACCTATGATGCAGCTGCCAATGATTGTGAGGCATTATTAGCATCAAAAATTGTTTGGCTAGATGCTTTTATTACCAATGTTGACCGAACTTTTAAAAACACTAATCTCTTAATTTGGAAAAAAGAACTTTGGTTAATTGATCATGGCGCTTCTTTTTATTTCCATCATTGGTGGACTAATTGGGAGAAAACAGCTGTAACTCCGTTTGCTTTAATTAAAGACCATGTTCTATTACCAAAGGCTTCAAGACTGGATGAAGCACATCAGGAATTTACCGCTGTCTTAAACGACACTTTTCTCAAGGAAATTGTAAATCAAATTCCGGAAGACTGGTTACAATGGGATGATCAAACGATAACAGCCGAAGAAATCAAATCCGTTTATTTTCGATTTTTAAGCATGCGTTTAAAAAACGCCGAAATATTTCTAAAACAAGCTCAAGATGCACGAAAAACACTTATATGATTATGCGGTCATTCGTGTGGTACCCAAAGTAGAACGCGAAGAATTTATCAATGTAGGATTAATGCTGTATTGCAAGCGTCAAAAATATTTACGTATTCAGTATCGAATTCCTGCAGCTAAAATCAGTGCTTTTTGCAAAGAATTTGATTTGGACCAACTCAAAATCAATTTGGACTCATTTGTAGCCATTTGCGAAGGCAAAAAAGAAGCAGGCCCGATAGCACAATTTGAAAAAGACGAACGTTTTAGATGGCTTACAGCGGTTAAAAGTTCTAGCATACAAACCTCCAGACCTCATTCGGGATTTAGCAACAATTTAGACCAAACTTTTGAAAAACTATATTCTGAATTAGTTTTGTAAAAGAATTGCTTTGATAAACACATCCTCGTAAGCGGAAGTTTACGGGGATTTTTTTATATTTGAAAGACATCATTTTAAATATAAACCTCAAATATCCTACAAATGAAAAAAACAATTTTAGCGGCAGCTTTTATGCTAGTTGCAATGGCATCCTGCCAGGACAAAACAAAAGACAAAATCGAAGATGCTAAAGAAGCTGTTGGAACCGAAGTTGAACAAAAAATGGATACTGTAAGTGAAAAAGTAGAAAAAGCCATAGATTCAACTCAATCAAAGACAGGAAAAATCCTTGAAAAAGGCGCTGAAAAACTTAATGAAGCCGCAGATAAACTAAAAGAAGCTTCTAAAAAATAGTCAAAAAAAAATCCCAAACTATCAATTTTGATAATTTGGGATTTTTGCATTTTATAAGTTTTCTTATTGAGGCAATTTAAAAGCTTGTCTCGCTATTAGCAACCACTTGTTTTTTTGCTTTTGCCAAACTAATACGTTGCCAATTTTGATATCCTTTTCTACTCCACTGTCTTTAGTATGTGCAGCCAAATTATGCCTTACAATAGCAACATCACCGCTTATTTGAATACTTTGATTTTGAAATTCTATCGTCACAAAATCTGATTCACCATTGAGTAATTTTTCTATAAAAACTTTTTGATCCTGAAGCACACCACTAGAATGTCCGTAACTTAAACCCGATGAAGTCAACGCTTTTAAATTGCTTTCTGTTGGATCAATCAACGCTTTACGAAAAGCTTCAACACGATCAGCGACTGCTGTTTCTTCTTTAGAAATTGGTTTTGTTTGTGCCCAATTTGAAATCGAAATCAAAACTAACACAACTGTAATTACAATTTTTTTCATACTTATTGATTTAAAAATTCCAAAACAGAATCAGTGATAAATTGGATTTGTTCATCGTCTAATTCGGTATGCATTGGTAACGAAATTACTTCCTGAACCAATTGATTCGTTACCGGAAAATCTTCTTCTTTGTAACGCACATCTACATAAGCCTTTTGCGAATGCAAAGGAATTGGATAATAAATAGCACAAGGAATTCCTTTATTTAATAAATGCTGCATCAATCCGTTTCTGTCTTTATCAACAATTCTCAAGGTATATTGATGAAAAACATGATCATTTTCATTTGCATCAAATGACGGAGTAATGATATTTGGATGTGAACCTAAAGCCGCGTTATACTTGGTTGCAGCCAATCTACGCGCACTGTTATAATCATTCAAAAATGGCAATTTCGCATTCAAAACCGCAGCCTGAACGCTGTCTAAACGAGAATTAACTCCTACCACATCATGATGATAACGCTCGTACATTCCGTGATTTACAATTCCGCGAATGGTGTGCGCCAAAGTATCATCATTGGTAAAAATGGCTCCACCATCTCCGTAACATCCTAAGTTTTTGGACGGGAAGAACGAAGTTGCTGCTACATGACCAATAGTTCCTACCTTAGCTTTTGTTCCATTTGTAGAAACAAAATCGGCACCTATGGCCTGTGCATTATCTTCAATAACAAATAAATTATGCGCTGTAGCCAGTTCCATAATAGCATCCATATTAGCCGCACGACCAAACAAATGAACCGGAACAATCGCCTTGGTTTTTGGAGTAATAGCTGCTTTGATTTTTTCCAATGAAATATTCATATTGTCTATATCAACATCAACTAATACCGGAGTCAGTTGCAACAAAGCAATCACTTCAACAGTTGCAGCAAAAGTAAAATCGGCAGTAATAACCTCATCACCTGGTTGCAAACCTAATCCCATCATAGCAATTTGCAAAGCATCGGTTCCATTGGCACAAGGAATTACATGTTTAACACCTAAATAATCCTCTAAAGCTTTTTGAAACTGATGTACCTGTGGTCCATTAATATAAGCCGTATTATCTAGAACTTCCTGAATACCGGCATTTACCGTAGCAGCAATTTTATCGTATTGACTTTTCAAGTCAACCATTTGAATTTTCTTCATTTCAACTTTATTATATAGTTAGAAAGCTGTTGTTTTTACATTTATAAATTTCAACTAAACTTTCGCAAAAGGGAAACAAAAATAGCTATTATTGATTTCAAACCAATGATTTTAAGCCAAAGAAAATGTATTTTAGCCCAAAAAAATTCCCAATGCTTTTTCTATACAATATCATTATCACAATTGCCGATTTATTATTAAAAATGATAGCCTTGTTTAATCCTAAAATGAAGCTATTTGTTAGCGGAAGAAAAATAGTTTTTGATACGCTATCGCAAAAGATAAACAGCTACGACAAAACCATTTGGTTTCACGCTGCCTCACTTGGCGAATACGAACAAGGCTTACCGGTCATTGAAAAAATAAAAGAAAAATATCCTGATCATAAAATTGTATTGACATTCTTTTCTCCTTCGGGATATGAAGTTCGAAAGAACAACACTATCGCCGATGTTACTGTGTATTTACCAATGGACACCAAAAGAAATGCGCAAAAATTTATCAAACTGATTCATCCCGAAATGGCTTTTTTTATCAAATACGAATATTGGCCTAACTATTTGAACGAATTAAAAAAAACAAACACACCTACCTATTTAATTTCAGGAATTTTCAGAGAAAACCAAATGTTCTTTAAATGGTATGGCGGATTTTATCGCAAAGCACTGAATACTTTTTCTCATTTTTTTGTTCAAAATGACAACTCAAAACAGCTTCTGGAACAATTAGGAAAAACTAACATTACGGTTTCAGGTGACACCCGTTTTGACAGAGTTGCCACAATTCTAGAAAAGGACAATACGCTGGATTTTATAGCTCAGTTTAAAAATGAGACAACGACTATTGTCATAGGAAGTTCCTGGCCTAAAGATGAAGAATTACTTATTGAATATATTAATTCTACGACTCAAAATGTAAAATTCATCATCGCTCCACATAATATTAAGAACGATCAGATTCAACATTTAAAAAACAGCATCACAAAAAAAACAGTACTTTTTAGTGAAAAAGAAAATAAAAATCTTGCCGATTTTGATGTTTTTATCATTAACACCATTGGTATATTAACAAAAATATACAGCTATGCTGACATTGCTTATGTAGGCGGCGGATTTGGAAATCCTGGCGTACACAACATTCTGGAACCAGCTACTTTTGGTGTTCCAATTATCATCGGACCTAATTTCTCACATTTCGCCGAAGCTACCGATTTAGTAAAACTTGAAGGATGCATCAGCATAACCAATTATGCCGAATTCACAAAAAACACAGACAATCTAGTTACAGACAAAGATTATTGCTTAAAAAAAGGCAATATTTGTAAAAATTTTGTAAACACCCACAAAGGTGCTACTAATACAATTTTAAAAACTATTTCTAACAAATTGTAAAACTCAATACAAGAAAATCTAAATTATCATTATGAAATTTCTCAAAGTACTATTGCTATTTTTTATCATTCAAGTGCAAGCCCAACAAGGTGGCATGTGGATACCTTCACTTTTAGACGGTATAAACGAATCGGAAATGAAAAATCTGGGAATGAAAATGTCTGTAAAAGACATTTATGACGTTAACAATTCCTCATTAAAAGATGCAGTCCCTCAATTTAACGGAGGATGCACTTCAGAAGTTATTTCACCAAAGGGCCTACTACTTACTAATCACCATTGTGGATACGCGCAAATACAATCTCATTCAACCGTTGATCACGATTACCTTACTGATGGTTTTTGGGCATTTAAAATGGAGGATGAATTACCTAACAAAGACTTATCGGTTACTTTTATTGTAAAAATTGAAGATGTTACCCAATTAGTTTTGCAAGGAACCGAAACACTTAGTAGCGAAGCTGAAAAACAGCAAAAAATTCAGAAAAACATCACCAGCCTCAGCAATAGTTTACCAAAAGAAAACTGGCAAGAAAATAAAATCCGTACTTTTTACGAAGGCAATCAATACATGCTTTTTGTAACAGAAACCTATACAGATGTTCGTTTAGTGGGGGCTCCGCCTTCATCTATTGGAAAATTTGGTTCGGATACTGACAACTGGGTTTGGCCACGTCACACAGGAGATTTTTCTATTTTCAGAATTTATGCCGACAAAAACAACAAACCGGCACCGTATTCTAAAGACAACGTACCCTATACACCTAAACACTTTTTGCCTGTTTCTCTGGATGGTGTGGCTGAAGATGATTTCACGCTGGTTTTTGGATATCCAGGTAGCACAAATGAATATCTTCCAGCTGTTGCAGTGGAGCAAATTGTAAATGAATTAAACCCTGCAAAAATCGAAATAAGAGACAAAGCTTTAAAAGTTGCCGACGCTTACATGAGACAAGACAACGCCATCAAAATACAATATGCCTCTAAATACGCCAGCATTGCAAATTATTGGAAAAAATGGATTGGAGAGAGTCAGGGACTTAAAAAATCCAATGCTGTTGCGATAAAAAAATCCGAAGAAAAACAATTTATTGAAAAAGTTACTAAAGCTGGTAAAGAAAAAGAATATGGCAGTCTGCTAAATGACTTTGAGAAAAACTATATTGAGATCGCTCCTTATGCTTTAGCCAGAGATTATTTCCAAGAAATAGTACTAAGAAACACCGAATTACTAAAAGTTGTCTATAATGTGTACCAATTAGATCAAATATATAAATTTCGAGGTGAACAATCATTCAATGATCGTAAAAACAACTTAATTAGCGGACTTTCTTCTTTGTACAAAAACTACAACAACAACGTTGATCGTGACGTTTTCGAACAATTAATCACTCTCTATATAACTAAATCACCTAGACAATTTTTACCAAAAAGTTTGAATAATGTAGAGGTAAAAAAACTGGCCGATGAAATTTACACCAATAGTAAATTTACCAGTTATGAAGGATTCAAAGAAATACTTGAAGGGGACGCAAGAACTGTTTTAAAAAATATTAATAATGATAAGGCATTCCTCCTCGTTAAAGAATTGACTGATATTTACAACACTCAAATTGCACCAAAGTACGAAGAAATTAACTTAAAAATTACTGCACTGCAACGCGATTATATGAAAGCTCAATTAGAGCTAAACAAAGACAAACGCATCTTCCCTAACGCAAACAGTACTTTAAGAGTTACTTACGGAAAAGTAAAAGGATACGAACCAAAAGACGCAACAATTTACACTCCAATTACCTATTTAGAAGGTGTTATGGAAAAATACATTCCGGGAGATTATGAATTTGATGTTTCACCAAAACTAATCGATTTATTCAACAAAAAGGATTATGGGATATATGGCGAAAACGGCAAAATGCCCGTGAATTTCATTGGGACAAATCACACAACTGGTGGTAATTCAGGAAGTCCGGCAATTGACGCTAACGGAAACCTTATCGGACTGAATTTTGACCGTGCTTGGGAAGGGACCATGAGTGACATTTACTACTCTCCAAACATCTGTAGAAACATTATGGTTGACGCTAGATATATCTTATTTGTAATAGATAAATATGCAGGTGCCAAAAATTTGATTGAGGAATTAAAAATAGTTCATCCGAAAAAAGATAAATCATCTAAAAACAAAAAGAAAAAATAGAATTCTTAATAGATGTTTTCCTCACTAACCAATGGATAATCAAGCAAAAACACAAACAACCAAAATCAAACCAAAGCACTAGATTATTTAGATAAATACGCCGCATTATTTTTTCAAAAAAAAAGTGAAAAAATATTTTACATATTAAAAATTTTATATCTTTGCCTCGAATTAATAATTAACCTTTTATAATAAAGTAAGATGAAAAAAGTATTTTTAAGTTTAGCTGTAGTTGCTGTATTATCTGTTGTATCTTGTAAAAAAGCTGAAGAGGCTGCTCCTGCTGAAGCTGCTGACACTACAGCTGTAGCTGTTGATTCTGCTGCTGTTACTGCTGATACTGCTGCTGTTGCTGTTGATTCTGCTGCTGCTCCAGCTGCTGAAGCTCCTGCTGCTGAGTAATTTTAAATTACCGTAAAAAATAAGCCGTCCATGTGACGGCTTTTTTTATACCTACTAATCATAAAAAACAAGAACCAATCAATCTATAAAAACAAAATCATTATTAGCAAAATCCAATATTTCTGCTTTTGATCCATACTTTACAATCTCATCAATCCCCTTTTGCACCATTAATTCAGTACTATATTTTCGGCTTACAGCAACCACCTTACCATCAACAACCACTCGAAAGAAAAACTTTCCCTTAGAAGTCTTAAACTTCACAAAAGAACAACTATCAAAAACTGAACGCAAATACTCCGCATCTGCCTCGCAATCCATCCTTAACTCATAAGCATTACTAGTAAAAATAGTCTTCCCCTTTCTAGAAGTAAACTCAAACTTATAATCTCCACTAAATCTTTTACTAATCACAAAAGTCCCCATTCACTTTATCTTTACAATTCAACAACCTAAAACAAAACTAAACCACTCTGCACTGAAAGTGCAGAGGTTGGTTTTTACGAGGGACTGAAAGTCCCTCTTTTTCTTTCATTCGAGAATGAAATTTGAATTCTCATTATCATCTTTTTTCCGATGATGCTCTAAATATTCATTCACCATTTTATCTGTAATATTACCCGTACTCCAAACTCCGTAACCACTTGCCCAAAAATGTTGCCCCCAATAACGCTCCTTCAATTCTGGAAATTCCATTTGCAATTTTCTTGAAGTTCTTCCTTTAAAATTCTTTAAGATTGTACTAATATTATGCTTTGGCGCATACTCTATATGCATGTGAACATGATCTGAACTAACAACTCCTTTTAAAATTTCTATTCCTTCTGCTTCACATATTTGTATCAAAAGTTCACGACAACGTTTTTGAACATCTCCTTTTAAAACTTTAAACCTATATTTTGTAACCCAAACAACATGACATGTTAATCTGCTTACTGTGTGCAAACATTTTCTTAAATCTGTACTCATAACCTAAAGATATAGATTTTTTCGCATTACTAAAGTACTGCAATAAATTGCAGGGTTTTTGACCCTGAACTGTGACCAATAAAACAAAAAAGGTTGCTCAAACGAACAACCTTTCCAAACTACTTTAAAAAAAAATTATTTAGTAACCGTTGTAGTTGTTGGAGAATAAATCCCAAATGTCAAACTCCCAACCAACATATTCACAAACGAATGCCTTGTATGCACGGTATAATCTTTAGCATCCCCAGCCATAGCCTTAGAATCAGAAACACCAACAGGAGCCAAACCACCAATCACATAGTGATTCCATTTTGTAACTTTTTGATTCCCCGTACCACCATTTCCCACTACACTAGTATAAGAATAACAAGAAGTCAACATAATAGCAGCTCCACAAGCCACAACTAAACGAGTAAACATTTTTTTCATTTTTTGTATTTTTTAATAGGTTATAATAAATACGAAAATACACTAAAAATATTAAATTCAAAATATACTTACAAAAAAATTCACCTATAAAACAAAAAAGCTCCAAACATTAGTTTGAAGCTTTCTTTGTACTCAGAGCGGGACTTGAACCCGCACGAACATTGCTGTTCACTGGATTTTAAGTCCAGCGTGTCTACCAATTTCACCATCCGAGCATGATCTTAATGGAGCGAAAAACGGGGCTCGAACCCGCGACCTCGACCTTGGCAAGGTCGCGCTCTACCAACTGAGCTATTTTCGCATTTTTCAATTTCTTAAAAGAACCGCAACACTTGTGCTGTATTGCGGATGCAAATTTAAGAGCTTTTTTCTATTATACAAGTCTTTTCAGAAAAAAAATTAACTGATTTTATTAAGCTTTTGATTTACTTAACTTTAAATAAAAATTATTTTCTGGTCAACATCCTTTTAATTTCATTCAATTTCATCAAAGCCTCTACCGGCGTAACCGAATTAATATCAATATTTAAAATTTCTTCTTTTATTTCTTCCAATAATGGATCATCTAAATTAAAGAAACTCATTTGAATTTCTTCTTTCTCAGGCTTTATACCATTTAATGCCGCTCCGGAATGATCTTTTTCTAATTTCTTTAAAATCTTCTGTGCTTTCAAAATCACAATTTGAGGCATCCCGGCCATTTTAGCCACATGAATACCAAAACTATGTGCACTTCCTCCTTTTACTAATTTCCGAATAAAAAGCACGTTGTCTTTTAACTCCTTCACAGAAACATTATAATTCTGAATACGAGTTAACAATTCACTCATTTCATTTAACTCATGATAATGTGTAGCAAATAAAGTTTTGGGTTTTGAAGGATGTTCGTGTAAAAATTCAGCAATAGCCCAGGCAATGGAAATTCCGTCATAAGTACTGGTTCCTCTTCCAATTTCATCTAACAAAACCAAACTTCTATCGGAGATATTATTCAAAATCGAAGCCGTCTCATTCATTTCTACCATAAAAGTAGATTCGCCCATCGAAATATTGTCACTCGCGCCTACTCTGGTAAATATTTTATCCACAACACCCATTCTCACACTATCAGCAGGTACAAAACTACCCATTTGAGCCAATAACACAATTAAGGCTGTTTGACGCAATATTGCCGACTTACCCGACATATTAGGACCGGTAATCATAATAATTTGCTGTGATTCTCTATCCAAGAAAACATCATTAGCAATATAAGGCACACCTACAGGTAATTGTTTTTCAATAACCGGATGCCTACCATTTTTAATATCCAGTTCAAATGTTTCGTCCAGTTCCGGACACACATATTTATTTTCAATAGCCAATTGGGTAAAAGAACACAAACAATCCAACTGTGCAACCAAATTAGCATTCAACTGAACCGGCTTAATATAAGTAGCAATCCAAGCTACCAATTGTTCAAACAACTCAGTTTCTATTTTATGAATCTTTTCCTCAGCACCAAGAATTTTAGATTCGTATTCTTTTAACTCTTCAGTAATATAACGCTCAGCATTTACCAGTGTTTGTTTTCTAATCCATTCCGCAGGCACTTTGTCTTTATGCGTATTTCTAACTTCGATATAATATCCAAAAACATTATTAAACGAAATCTTCAACGAACTGATTCCGGTACGTTCCGACTCTCTTGTCTCGATTCCTTCTAAAAATTCTTTACCTGAATTTGATATAGCACGCAATTCATCCAATTCCTCATTAACACCTTTAGCAATTGCATTTCCTTTCGCAATAGCCACCGGAGCATCCTGATTTAAAGTTGTTTTTATCTTTTCACGCAACAAATCACAGCTGTGTAAATTATCACCTATAATCTTTACTGCTTCCTGCAAACTCTCTAAAGCCAGACTTTTTATTGGAATAATAGCATCTAATGATTCTTTTAAATACACTACTTCTCGAGGAGAAACTTTTCCTGCAGCTATTTTAGAAATCAAACGTTCTAAATCAGAAATTTGCTTGATTTGATATTGTATTTTTTGCAACACCTCCTGATTGTCTTTCAAATAAGAAACAACATCATGACGACTTCTTACTTTATTGATATCTTTTAAAGGTAAAGCCAACCAACGCTTTAACAAACGCCCTCCCATTGGCGAAAGCGTTTTATCAATCACATCCAAAAGCGTTACCGCATTAGGATTATAACTATGATACAATTCCAGATTTCGAATTGTAAATCGATCCATCCACACATAAGCATCTTCAGCAATACGCTGGATAGAAGTAATATGCTGGACTTTATTATGTTGTGTTTCGGATAAATAATACAATATAGCACCCGAAGCAATAATTCCTTCTTTTAAATCCTCAACACCAAAACCTTTTAGCGATATGGTCTGAAAATGTTTTGTCAAGGATTCAAAAGCATAATCTTCTTTATAAACCCAATCTTCCAGAAAAAAACAATGGTAATCCTCTCCAAAATTGACCTTAAAATCATTCTTATTATTCTTTTGAATCAAAACCTCACTTGGACTGAAGTTTTGCAATAATTTATCGATATACTCAGCATTTCCCTGAGCTGTTAAAAACTCCCCTGTAGAAACATCTAAAAATGAAATCCCAATTGATTTACTAGCAAAATAAACCGAAGCAAGGAAATTGTTTGTTTTAGAATGCAAAACCTCATCATTCATCGAAACTCCCGGAGTTACTAATTCGGTCACGCCTCGTTTAACAATGGTTTTAGTCATTTTAGGATCTTCTAATTGATCACAAATAGCCACACGAAGTCCGGCTTTAACTAATTTTGGCAAATAAGTATTTATGGAGTGATGTGGAAATCCAGCTAAGGCAGTCTCATTTTCAGAACCAGCACCGCGTTTAGTCAATGTTATTCCTAATATTTTTGCCGATCTAATGGCATCTTCACCGAATGTTTCATAAAAATCACCAACCCTAAATAACAAACAAGCATCCGGATATTTTCTCTTAATCTCATTATACTGCTTCATTAATGGGGTTTCCTTAACCGCTTTTTCTTTTGATGCCAATTTATTTCGTTTTTTAATTTATTAGAAAAATTAGAAAGCGAATTTAAAAATTTTAAATCGAATAATTATCCATCAAAAAATTAAAAGCATTTTTAAGTAAATTTTAAGCCATTGGCATGATTTTTTCTTTAGATTTGTTGTACAAAACCTAAAAATAAAAAAAATGAAAAAAATACTTTTACTTGCTGCACTTATTGTATTTGGAGTTACTAGCACTAAAGCGCAAGAAACAACTAAAAAAATTAAAGCAACAGCTACTAAAGTAGCTAAGGTAAACGGAGCAGGAATGGTTTTTGAAAACGAAACTATCGATTACGGAACTATTGCTCACAACGCAGATGGAAAACGTGAATTTGTTTTCAGAAACAACGGAAACAAACCTTTAATCATTACTAATGCAGTAGGTTCATGCGGATGTACTGTTCCAACTTTTCCAAAAGAGCCAATTGCTCCAGGTGCAAAAGCAGTAATCAACGTAAAATATGCAACTGACAGAGTAGGTGCTTTTACTAAAACAGTTACTGTAACTTCTAATGCTGAAGGACAAGCTACAAAAGTTTTAACTATCAAAGGGACTGTTCTTGACGATAACAAAAAGAGCTAATCTTAAAAAAAATAACACTCAAAAGAGCTTCCTTTCCTAAAATTGGAAGCTTTTTTATTATCACAAAACACCACTATAATCTAAGATGAGAAAACTAGAAAACAGCGAACTGGAACGAAAAACAATTGAGGATTTCAAAAAATCCGAAAAAACACCTCTAATTCTTGTTCTTGACGATGTTAGAAGTTTACACAATATCGGTTCGGTTTTTAGAACTGCAGATGCTTTTTTGATTGAAAAAATATATTTGTGTGGTATTACAGCAACTCCTCCTAATAAAGAAATCCACAAAACCGCCCTTGGCGCAACAGAAACGGTAGCTTGGGAACATAACGAAAATGTACTCGATACTATCACTGCTTTAAAAGAGAATGGAGTTATAACACTTGCCATCGAACAGGTGGAAAGCGCAATTTTTCTTCAAAATTTTGAAATTGAAAAAGGACAAAAATATGCTTTGATTTTTGGCAACGAAGTTCACGGCGTAGCTCAGGAAGCTGTAGCCCTATGTGATGGCTGTATCGAAATTCCGCAATTAGGAACTAAACATTCTTTGAATATTTCGGTTAGTGCCGGGATTGTAGTTTGGGATTTGTTTCAGAAAATAAATTGGCCTTAATAAGGCTATTTGCAAAAAAACAATACATTTACAATATGATAAAGAGAACTTTACATATTGTAATATTACTATTATTTTTCTTAAATTATAGTTATCCAAACAAACTTTCAGCTTATATTGATCCTCCGACAATAAAAGCAGAAGGAGATGCAACTTATTGCCCACAATCTTATGTAAAGATTGCAAAAAACGTAATCATCACTCATGACCCTTCCGAAACAAGTACAGATGCCGTCTATATCCAAATATCTTCCGGCTATGTTAACGGTCAGGATTTATTACAACTGAATAACACATTTGCGAGTTCTCATCCATTAATAACAAGCTCTTTTTCACCTTCTGAAGGAAAATTAAAATTATTTAGTCCAACAGGCGCTTTATTACCATATGAAGATTTTAAAGAAGCTATTGAGGCAGTAGAATTTTATAATTCATCTCCATCACCATCAGGAACGAGAAATTTTTCAATCAGTATAGGGATTGGAAATCTAAGTTACCTACCTCGAAATGGTCATTATTACGAATACGTTCCTTTTGACGGAATAAATTGGACTACTGCCAGAGATGCTGCAGCTTCAAGAAGCTATTACAGCCTACAAGGATACCTAGCTACATTAACTGCCGCTGACGAAGCACAGTTAGCCGGTGCACAAGCACCCGGAACCGGATGGATAGGAGCTAGCGATGTCGAAACTGAAGGAGTATGGAAATGGGTTACAGGACCAGAAGCAGGAACAATATTTTGGAGAGGCGAAGGCAATGGAACAACCACAGCTCCTTTTAATTTCGCCAATTGGCGTGCACCAAACGAACCTAATAATTCTGGAAACAACGAAGATTATGCACACATAACCGCTCCTGCAATAGGAAACCCAGGAACATGGAATGATTTACCATTAGCAGGTAACCCTCTAACTACAGCAAATGGCAATTACTACCCAAGAGGCTATATTGTAGAATATGGCGGAATGCCAGGTGATCCGATTCTGCAACTCTCAGCAAGTACAACTTTGACTGTAGCAAAAATAACTAATACTACAGCGGCTTCAAGATGCGGCAATGGCTCTGTAAACTTAAAGGCTACAACACTTAAAGGCTCGGTAAGTTGGTATGACGCTCCTTCTGGAGGAACGTTACTCGCAACTTCAAATGACTTTACCACCCCCAACTTAAACACAACAACAGATTATTATGCGGAGGCCGGTGGTTGTGAATCCTCAAGAGTTAAAGTTACAGCAACTATCAACAACATCCCTACCGTAACCATAACGAAAAGAACCGTTTATATCTGTAGTAATGAAAGCACAACTTTATCAGTATCTACTGATTTTGGAGTAGTTAACTGGTTTAGCCAAGCCACCGGCGGAACCATTTTAGCAACTGGAAATCAATTCACCACTCCTATCCTTACAGAAAACACAAGCTATTATGTAGAAGCTAATAATAATGACTGTCTCTCAACCACAAGAGAACAAATTACTATTATAGTTAACCCTCTTCCAGAAGTTACTGACGAAGAAATCATACTTTGTCAGGGAAGCAACACCCAATTAGATGCACGACTTTCAGGCATGAGTTATTTATGGTCAACAGGAGAAAACACACAGACAATAGTTGTTACTACTCCGGGAACCTACACTGTTAAAATTACAAATGAAAACGATTGTAGCAACACCAAAAGTATTATTGTAACAGAACATTTACTCCCTGAAATTGACCATATCGACGTTAATGAAACTACCGTTACAATTCATTTAAAAAAAGAAGAAGCTTATTTTGAATATTCCATTGACGGAATAAACTATCAATCATCAAACGTTTTTTATGATGCCCCAGGTGGACTCCAAACGGCATATGTGAGAGGAACCAATTGCGGAACGGATAACAAAAATTTCATCGTATTGATTGCTCCTAAATTTTTCACTCCTAACAATGACACCTTCAATGACAATTGGGAAATTAAAGGATTAATCTACTACCCAAAAGCTACAGTACATATTTTTGACCGTTATGGAAAATTAATCAGCATTTTAAATCCCAACAACCCAAGTTGGGACGGAACTTATCACAAAGAATTACTACCTGCTTCAGACTATTGGTATATTTTTAAAATTGACGATTCGAGTACTGAAAAAAGAGGGCATTTTTCCCTAAAAAGATAACTTAACTATTAATTTTCTTCTGTATTTCTTCTAAAACAAAAAGATAATCCGATTGATTATTTACAAAATCCCTATTAGTCATATCAAGTACTAATAAATTTAAGTCTTTTTGTTCATTCAAATAATCCAAATAGGCCTGATTAATATTCTCAAGATACTCAGCTGAAATTTCCTGTTCATAATCTCGGCCTCTTTTTTTAATATTTTCCAATAATCTATCCGGATGCTGTAATAAATAAACATATAAATCCGGCTTGGGAATTTCTTTATAAACAATATCAAAAAGATTTTTATACAATTGATATTCTTCATCTTCCAAAGTAACTTTTGCAAAAATCAAAGATTTAAAAACATGATAATCGGCAACCAGAAACTCTTTTGCCAAGTCTGATGAAGCCAAATCCTTTGACAATTGCTCATAACGATCTACTAAAAAAGACAATTCCAACGGAAAGGCATATCGCTCCGGATTTTTATAAAATTTTGCCAAAAAGGAATTATCACTAAAGCGTTCAAAAAGGGTTTTAGCCTTAAAATCTTGCGCAATTTTAGTAGCCAAAGTTGTTTTTCCGGCACCAATATTCCCTTCAAAAGCGATGTAATGTAAATGGCTAAAGTCAAATTTTTGCAATGGATTTTCGATTGAAGCCACAGCAATGCACTTCCCTTCGTCCTCACAAAGAGCAACTAATTCTAAAACACTCTTTCCTAAAACAGGATGTATCCAATTCATATTTAAATCCTGAAAAGGAAGCAATACAAACTTTCTATTTTGCATTAAAGGATGTGGAATTGTTAGTGATTCGGTATCAATGATAACTTCATCAAAAGCGACCATATCAATATCAATTATTCTGGATTGATAACCGTTTTGATTATTTCTTATTCGTCCTAATTGCTGTTCGATTGTTAAGGCTTTTGACAACACTTCAGTAGCCGAAAAATGGCTGTGTAAAAGTAATGCACAGTTATAAAAAGCATCACTATCAAAACCCCAGGCAGCAGTTTCATAAACCCGAGAAACGTTTATCACTGTTCCTATTTCCTGATGTATTAATCGAATACATTCTTTGATTGTTCCTAGTCGGTCGCCTTGATTACTGCCAATAGATAAAATAACCTGATGTTGTGCTTTCATATTAACCACAAAATAACTAAAGAATTTTAGAATTAGCAATATCTTTGCATAAAGTATCTGCGAATCAATCTAAGAGATATCGTTCAAAAAGCTACTTTTGCTACAAATCAAAGAATACTATTATGAAGTTTTTAAGCAATGTTATCGCTACAGTTGTAGGTCTGTTTGTTTTTTTAATGCTATCTTTTTTTGGAATTATTTTTATAGCCGCAATTTTTGGAGGCGACAATGATTCAGAGACTCTAAAAAGCAATTCGGTTCTCGAACTCAATCTTTCAGATGTAAAATACGATTATGCCGGCCAATACAAAGATCCATGGATTAGTTTTATATCAGACGAAAAAAACATTGGACTTTCAGATGTAATCAATGCTATCGATATTGCTTCAATGGATGATAACATTAAAGGAATTTCCATTTTAAATAACAATTCTGAACTAGGTATGGCACAAACTAAAGATTTGCGCAATGCTTTAGAAAATTTCAAAAAATCAGGAAAATTTATCATGGCTTATGCCAATAGCTATTCTCAAAAAGAATATTACCTGAACTCGGTAGCTACAAAGATGTATCTAAACCCTATGGGCGAATTGGATTTCAAAGGACTTTCATCAGAAATCATGTTCTACAAAGATTTACAGGAAAAAACAGGTATAAAAATGGAAGTCATTCGCCACGGTAAATACAAAAGCGCTGTGGAACCTTTTCTTGAAAACCAAATGAGTGATGCCAATAGAGAACAAACTACCTCTCTACTACAATCGATATGGAATTCAGTAATCGAGGACATTTCTATAAGCAGAAAAATTTCAGTAACGCAATTAAATCAAATTGCCAACGGACTACTGGCCCGAACTCCGGAAATGGCCCAAAAAGAAAAACTAATCGACTATATTGCTTATGAAGATGTTTATCATGACAACATCAAAAAAGCATTAAAGGTAAATCTAAACAAAGATTACAACAAAATTTCAATTAGTGATTACACTAACAAAATGATTTCAACGGCAAGTTTAACTGAAAGTGAGGACAAAATTGCTGTTATCTACGCTCAAGGCGAAATTATGAGTGGAGAAGGCAATGTAAACACTATAGGAGAAGGTTCTATGCGTCGTTCTTTACAAGAAGCCAGAAAAGACAAAAACATAAAAGCTATCGTTTTGCGTATTGACAGCCCGGGAGGAAATGCCTTGACTTCTGATTTAATTTGGAGAGAAATAGAGTTAACTAAAAAAGTAAAACCGGTTGTGGTTTCTATGGGAAATTATGCCGCATCCGGAGGCTATTATATCGCCTGTAATGCCAATACCATTTTGGCTCAAGACAATACCATCACAGGATCAATAGGTGTTTTTGGCATCCTTCCAAATTTCAGTCAGTTGACAAAAAAAATCGGAATTAATATAGAACAAGTGAAAACACATCAAAATGCTTCCGATTACAGTCCGTTTGTCCCAATGGAAGAAAACTTTAAAAATGTGACACTGGAGGGTATCGAACATGTTTATAAAACCTTTGTCAGCCATGTAGCTCAAGGTCGAAAAATGAGTTTTGCATCTGTAGATTCTATTGCACAAGGAAGAGTATGGTCAGGTTCAGAAGCATTAAAAATTGGTCTGGTAGATAAAATTGGCGGACTAAACGCAGCCATTGTTGAAGCAGCCCGTTTATCTAAAACTCAGGATTACAGCACCAAAAACTATCCTGAATATGAAGAAAATCTTGACGATATGCTGTCAAAATTACCTTTTGGAAGTTCAAAAGCCGACATTATTAAAGAAGAAATTGGAAAAGAAAACTACCAACTTTTACAACAAATCAAAAAATTGCAATCCCGAAAAGGAATTCAGGCAATGTTACCTTTTGAAATAAGCATTTATTAATAATTTTCAGTTTTCTAAAATAGTATCAATCAAAATCCGTTTATAATTTTAAGCGGATTTTTTTTGTAATCTCCTTAAGAAGATATGACATATTATGAAAATATTATAAACTTATCTACGCCTATTACTTTATTTTTGTAATAGAACATCTCAAGTATAATTTAAATTCCTTCGCCATGTTAAATAAAGCACTAAAAATATTCGGAACTATTATCGCTCTTTTTGCTGTTTCCTTATTCGCAATTCCTTATTTTTTTAAAGATCAGATAAAAGCAAAAATCTTGGAGGCTATCAATCAAAAAGTGGATGCAAAAGTGAGTTTTGCAGATGCCGATTTGAGTTTGTTCAAAAACTTCCCCAACGCAACTGTTTCGGTAGAAAAATTAGCCATTATTAACAAAGCACCTTTTGAAGGAGACACCTTAGTTGCTCTAGGTGAATTGCATTTAAAAATGTCAGTCAAAGAACTTTTTAAAGGCGATAATGAACCCATAAACATTGATGCAATTAATACTAAAGACGGTTTAATCAATATCATTTTCAACAAAGAGGGAATTGGCAATTATGATATTGCTATTAAGGATGACAAAACAACTTCAGATGATTCAAAGAGCAAACCATTAGCCTTAAATATTCAAGAATATAAAATTGAAAATTTTCAATTTGGTTATTTCGACGAAAGTTCCAAAATAAAAATGCTTATTGATAGTTTGAATCACGAAGGTACCGGAGATTTCGCTGCATCCAAATTAGATTTAAATACCAAATCAACCGCAAAAATAAGTTTAGACATGGATAAGGTAAACTACATGAAAAATGTAGCATTGACTTTAGACGCTGTACTTGGAATTGATTTAGAAAAAAGCAAATATACTTTCAAAGAAAACAAGGCTTTAATCAATCAGTTGCCATTAGAATTTGACGGTTATATTCAATTGGTTGATGCCGGTCAGGAATACGATTTAAAATTCAAAACCCCTACTTCATCTTTCAAAAACTTCTTAGGTGTAATTCCTGCTGCTTATGCGGCAAATCTAGACAATGTAAAAACTACTGGAGATTTTACAGTAGCCGGATTTGCGAAAGGATTGTACTCAGACAAAACGGTTCCAAAATTCAATATCGAAATCGCTTCTAATAATGCTTCTTTTCAATATCCTAATCTACCTAAATCGGTACAAAATATTGTCATCGATACTAAAATCATCAATCAAACCGGAATTTTAAATGATACTTATGTCAACTTAGACAAGCTTTCTTTCCGCATTGATCAGGACGTTTTTAATGCCAAAGCCAATATTAAAAATGTTACCCAAAATGCTCTTGTAGATGCTATATTGAAAGGAACCATCAATTTAGGTAATTTATCAAAAGCTTATCCTATAAAACTAGACAAACCATTAAGCGGAATTCTAAAAGCTGATGTAACTACTCAATTCGACATGCAATCGGTAGAAAAAAGTGAGTACCAAAACATTAAAAATGCCGGAATGATGAGTTTATCCGGATTCAAATACACCGACGAAAACGGCAAATCAATGAACATTAGTACAGCCGAAATTGCTTTTAATCCTTCAAGAGTAAACTTGAAACAATTTAAAGCTTCTACTGGGAAAAGTGATTTGAGCATTACTGGGGTTTTAGAAAATTTTTACGGTTTTATCTTTAAAAATCAAAACCTACAGGGAAATTTCAATCTAACTTCTAATCAATTAGCTGTTAATGATTTTGTCACTACAGAAGAAAGTCCAAAAACAACAACAGCTAAAACTGAAACGACAACTACTTCAGCTAAGAAAACAGAAGCCATGAAAATCCCTGCTTACTTAGACTGTACGCTTACCGCAAAGGCTAATACGGTCTTGTATGATAATTTAACACTGAAAAATGTTTCCGGAAAATTAGTTGTAAAAGACGAAAAACTAACGATGGAAAAGATTAAAACCAACATTTTTGGAGGTTCCATAGGTTTGTCAGGAGCGGTTTCTACCAAAGGAAAAACACCAACATTTGATATGGATTTAGGTTTAAACCAAGTGGATATTGCACAATCGTTTACTCAGCTAGACATGTTGAAAAAACTGGCTCCTATCGCCGGAATTGTCAATGGAAAAATCAATTCTACCATTAAACTAAACGGAAATCTGGATGCTAACGAACTTACTCCCGATTTAAAAACCATAACCGGAGATTTGTTAGGTCAATTTCTTTCTACGACCATCAATTCCAGTAATTCGACGCTGTTGACAGCCTTAACTTCAAACATCAAGTTTTTAGACATGAGTAAAATCAATTTGAATGACTTAAAAGCTGCCATTACTTTTAAAGACGGAAAAGTAAACGTAAAACCTTTTAACATCAAGTATCAGGATATTCAAGCCACTATTGGCGGTACGCATGGTTTTGACCAAAGTATGAATTACAACATCAAATTCAATGTTCCGGCAAAATATCTTGGAACAGAAGCTAATGCATTAATTTCGAAATTATCTGCTGCCGATGCTCAAAAACTGGAAAACATTCCGATTAATGCTATTTTAGGAGGTACTTTTTCAAAACCTAAAATCACCACTGATTTAAAAGCTGCTGCAACCAATTTGACCAATCAACTAATCCAACAACAAAAACAAAAATTAGTGAGCAAAGGAAACGCAGCCCTGACCGACATTATCAATAAAAACAAAAAAGCCGGAGATACCACAAAAACGGTAATTCCGACAACGAAAGCCGAAGTACAAACGAAAGCTAAAGAAGAGGTAAAAGCAAAAGCAACCGACCTATTGAACAATCTGTTCAACAAAAAGAAAAAAGCAGTAGATACTACAAAAACGAATTAATGATACTCTTTTTTAAACAAACAAGTCGTCTCAAATAGTATTTTGAAACGGCTTGTTTGTTTTCTCTGATGAAAAAGGCAAAATGATTACTATTAACTAAAAACATTAACGGTTTTAAAAATTTCGACATTAAAACAAAGTTTGCAAATTGAAAACTTTTAATTACTTTTGTTAAATGAAAATCCTTGTAAAGAAAACGGTTTTATTTTACATCAAAAAGTATCCAATGGCAGCAACACAGTTGCTGATTTGGTACAATGAATTTTCAAAATTGGAATTTAACAACTTCAATGAACTCAAAAGAGTTTATGGAAATGCAAGTATTGTAAACAACAACCGTGTAGTTTTCAACATCAAAGGAAATGATTTTCGATTGGTCATTTCAGTTAATTTTCTACAAAGCGCCTGTTATGTAATTTGGTTTGGAACCCACAAAGAATATGACAAAATAAATGTAGAAACTATTGCATTTGACACCACAATTCTAACAGACAAAAAGATTTAATTATGAACTGGAAAGTATTAAAAACAGAAGACGATTACAACAAGGCTTCAATACGAATGATGGAAATCTTCAATGCTGAACCCAACACAGCTGAAAGTGATGAATTGGATTTATTGATTGTTTTGATAAAAGATTATGATGAAAAACATTATCAATTACCTGAACTCGATGCCTTAGAAGTAATTAAATATAAAATGGAGGAAATGGGAATAAAAGCTAAAGATCTTGAGCCAATTATAGGAAGCAAAGGTCATGTTTCAGCAATCCTTTCGGGAAAAAGAGAAATTACTTTAAAAATGGCGCAGAAACTAAAAACCTATTTTAGCATTCCTGCCGAAGTATTTCTGCATAACGTGAGTTAATATGATTTTCATTTTAAACAAACGAGCCGTATAAACTACAATTTGAAACGGCTTTTTTGTTTTTTATTGAAAGATAACCCAGATTGAAACATTTTCACAGTGAAATACTCACCACATACCCCTCAGATCCACGAACATTAAAAACAGTTCCATCTTCAAACAATAAATACTGTCCTTTTATCCCGGTCAATTTCCCTTTAAAATTAGGGGTTTT
Organism: Flavobacterium flavipallidum; assembly: GCF_038289905.1. NCBI lineage: Bacteria > Pseudomonadati > Bacteroidota > Flavobacteriia > Flavobacteriales > Flavobacteriaceae > Flavobacterium > Flavobacterium flavipallidum. The sequence goes on from NZ_JBBYHU010000001.1 coordinate 63,524, forward strand.
ATCTAAGCTTAGACTCTTCACCTTCGAAGGATATTGCAAAACGGGATATTCCAATTGGTACAAATCATTCTTTTCAGGATAAAAATACTGCTGAACTTCTGTCGGAATTAATTTTTCCAATTTTAATCGTTCGGCAACCAAATCGACAGCTTCAATATCATTGGTCAACATCTTACGCCAATTGGTTTTATCGGCATAATGATCTTTCAAAGCCACCTCGGTAATTCCGGCTAAATAACGATTAGGAACTTCCACAATTGCAATCGCTTCATTAGCTCCCTGGTCAATCCATCGTGTAGGGACCTGAGTTTTACGTGTCACTCCTACTTTCACTTCACTAGACAAAGCCAAATATACTATATGAGATTGTAACTGCACTTTTTCTTCATAAGCCAAATCTCTATCGGCAATTCCTAAATGTGCCGTACTCAACTCGGGTTTCATAATCCAGTCGCCCACAGCAGCACTGGAATAAAAACATTCGTAACAAAATCCCTGACGGAAAATTTTCTTTTTCTTATTGCAATTCAAGCATTGAAAACCTACAAAATCAATAGCAATATCTTTACCAATAAGCTGATTAACATTCAAAAAACTAGTTTCAAAAACTAAGTAGTATTGAATAGGTTGACCATATTCGGTTTCCATTTTAGTAAGTACGCCTTCGTATTGCATTAAGATTAAATTTTTAAGGTTTGCTATTTCGTAAATTTTGCTATTTTTGGTAAAGTTATTATTCCTTAGGTAAATTTCATAACCCTATTTTTTAAAAATGCCAACACAGCTCATCAATTCATTTGCTTCCTGGGTTTTAAAACAACGAATCCACCAAATTGAACTTTTCCTAAAATACCCAAACGAGGTTCAGGAAGAGTTACTTATGAATTTAATTGCTGCAGCAAAAAATACAGAATTAGGCAAAAAATACGATTATGCATCGATTAAATCCTATGCTACATTTGCTGAAAGAATTCCGATTGCTACTTACGAAGAATTACAACCTTATATCGAAAGAACCCGTCAGGGAGAACAAAACATTTTTTGGGAATCTCCTATCAAATGGTTTGCAAAATCAAGTGGAACGACTAATGCTAAAAGTAAATTTATCCCCGTAAGCTATGAAGCGCTGGAAGATTGCCATTATAAAGGCAGCAAGGATTTACTGTGTTTGTATTTGAGTAACAATGAAAATTCAGAACTTTTTACAGGCAAAAGTTTACGATTAGGAGGAAGTTCTCAAATTTACGAAGACAACAACAGTTTTTTCGGGGATTTATCGGCAATATTGATTGAAAATATGCCTATTTGGGCTGAATTCAGCAGTACGCCAAGCAATAAAATTTCGTTAATGAGCGAATGGGAATCCAAAATGGCAGCCATTATCAACGAAACCAAAAGAGAAAATGTAACCAGCTTTGCAGGAGTTCCTTCGTGGATGCTGGTGTTAATGAACAAAATGCTTGAAGAAACCGGCAAAGGGAATTTACTTGAAATTTGGCCAAACCTCGAAGTTTATTTTCACGGTGGCGTGAGTTTTAATCCGTATCGTGAACAATACCAAAACCTGCTACCTAAAAAAGAATTCAAATATTACGAAATATACAATGCTTCGGAAGGCTTTTTTGCCATTCAGGATCTAAATCATTCAAGTGATTTGCTGTTAATGCTGGACTACGGAATTTTTTATGAATTCATTCCAATGGATACTTTTGGCACTCCAAATCAAAAAGTAATCCGTTTAGCCGATGTAGAATTGAATAAAAACTATGCTATTGTTATCACCACTAATTCGGGATTGTTCCGCTATTTAGTGGGAGATACCGTGCGTTTTACTTCGCTAAATCCATTTAGAATTAGGGTTACCGGAAGAACAAAACACCATATCAACGTTTTTGGAGAAGAATTAATGGTCGAAAACACCGATCAGGCGCTTGCCAAAGCTTGTCATATTACCCATGCTGAAATAATCGACTATACCGTTGCACCAATTTTTATGGACGGAAAAGAAAAAGGAGCACACGAATGGATGATTGAGTTTAAGAAAAAACCGGCTGACATGAATGTTTTTCAAAAAGCGTTGGACGAAACTTTACAAACTCTGAATTCCGACTACGAAGCCAAACGTTACAATAACATGACGCTAAATCCTTTGGTAATTAATGTTGCCAGAGAACACTTGTTTTACGATTGGCTAAAAGACAATAACAAATTAGGTGGTCAGCATAAAATCCCAAGATTGTCCAATCAACGAGATTATCTGGAGCAGTTGAAAAGTATGCAAGAGAAAGTGATAGTATAATTATTTTAGCCACGAATTCACTAATTTATATAATATCAAAATTCCACTAAGAAAAGTAATTTTAAAATTTAGTGGCATTGTAAAAAGATAGTCTCTTTTGCGTTTTATTCGTGAATTCGTGGCTTAAAAAATTTATTATTTTTCCAAAATCTTCTTCAAATTAGCTAAATTTTGAGTTTGTGCATCAGTGATAAATTTCTTTCCTATAATACACATCAAATTCATTGGATAATCGGAATGCCCATAGAATTCATTGGTGATTTTAGTTTGATTTCCCGAAACATCCTCTACAAAAGTAGCCGCTTTAGCATCTCCTTTCATTGGTCGTTCAAAATGCAAATCGACATCAATCCTGTCATCGGTAATTTTTGAAATTTGCTGTGAGCCTTCGCCTACATTATCGTCTTTACTATTCCATTCCGCCTTAAAACCTACAGTTCCGTCAGTTCCGGTATATTTCATCACAACATTAGGATCCTGCATTACCCAAACACTATATTCTTCCTGATTTTTAATCAATTTCACATAATCAAAAACTATTCCTTTGGGTTGGTTTATAGTTGTTGAAACCGAAACCGTATAATCTTTAGGTATAAATAAAGCTACTACCAGAAGCAATACTATCAGAACTAAAAGTCCAAATACTATTTTTTTGACTATTCTCATCCTTATTGCTTTTCGTTTTTATCAAAATTAACCATCCAGTTTATTCCAAATTTATCGGTAAACATCCCAAAATAAGCACCCCAAAAAGTGTCCGCCATTGGCATATAGGCATTTCCTCCTGCCGAAAGTCCATTAAAAATTCGATCGGCTTCCTCCTTAGTTTCTACATTGACAGAAACCGAAAAATTGTTCCCAAAAACAACATCACCACTGGCCGAATTACTATCACTTCCCATTAACATCACTCCTCCAATTGGTAAACAAACATGCATAATTCGGTTTCCTTCCTCTTCAGACAATTCAGGAGTATTATCGCCTGCTGGCATCTCGTTAAATCTCCCTATGTATGGAAATTCTCCGCCAAAAACAGATTTATAAAATAAAAAAGCTGCTTCGCAATTGCCATTAAAAATTAAATACGGATTGATTGTTGTCATGATTCTTATTTTAAATCATTAATTATTCTTCTGATAATTCTTTTATCAGCGCTAATGTCTTTGAAAATGTGGTATTGAAATAATCGATGTATTTCTCATTGGTATCTACTGTAGCCTCCAGAACAGTCATTCCGTTACTGGAAGTTAAACGATAGGTTTCCATGGCACCAATCCATTCCTGAGTTGCAGTATCAACAGGCAAAACTTCATGGTTTTTCATCATATTCAAATGTCGGAAAGCCATATATTCATTTTCTGTTTTCTTTTCTATAACACTATGCATTCCTTCACCATTGGGTGTGAGAAATTGAACAAAACTGCCTTCTTCCCAGTCGCTTATAGCATAGCTGCCTTCGCAAAAAACACCCGTCCATTTTCTATAACTGGCATCTTCCCACAAAACTGACCAAACTTTTTCTCTTGACGCCTGAATTTCAATCTTAAAAGTTAATGTTTCCATTTTCAATATTTATTAAGACAATTTACTAAAATCCATATACAAAACACCCCAACGATGTCCGTCTAAATCAGCAAAACCGCAGCCATACATCCAGCCCTGACTCAATGCCGGTTTTGAAAAGACTGTTCCACCGGCTTCTTCAACCCGTTGCGCAATTGCATCTACTTCTTCCCAACTTTCGGCATCAATTGATATTAAAACCTCCGAATTTAATTGAGTATCCGCAATTGAATTTTTTATAAATTCCTGAAACATGGTTTCTTCAAAAAGCATGATTACAAAATTATTTTCACCAACTAACAAACAGGTTGAATATTCTGTATCATGCTGCTCATTGAAAGAGAAACCAAGTTTAGAAAAAAACTTCTTGGATTGCTTAATATCTTTTACGGGTAAATTAAGCCATATTTGTTTTGCCATTCTATAGAATTTAGCTCAAATTATTTTCAACATATTTCTTAAAATTGTCCAAAATTGCCTGCCAGCCCTGATATTGTAATTCTTCAGAATGCACTGATTCTGGTTCAAAATATTCCCTGACTTCAAAACCATCTTCCAACTCTTCAAAAACAATAATAACCACTCTGCCGTCTTCTATAGTATAAGCAATTAATTTTTTATCCAAAACAGCCGAATAAGTACCCACAAAATCAAAACTCATGGTTCCGTCTTTTGAAGCCATAGTCGATTTAAATCTTCCACCTACTTTCAAATCATTCTCTGCAAAAGGTGTATGCCAATCTTCAGAAGCCATATTCCACTGGGTAATATGCTCCGGCAATGTCCATAAATCCCAAATTTTATCAATGGGAGCCTGAATTTTTGTTTGAACTGTTATCATTGTACGTTATTTAAGTCTGTATTATAAAAATACAATTTTAAATGTAACGAAATAAAAAAACCTTAGCTCAAAATTAGAACTAAGGTTTTGAAAATGTTATATTTACGTATTCTAGATATTATCCATCATATCGATATGACGATCATGATAACCTAATAGATATAAAACACCATCTAATCCTAAACTTGAAATAGAAGTTGCCGCACTTTCTTTTACGGTAGGTTTAGCATGAAAAGCAATTCCTAATCCAGCCAGATTAATCATTGGTAAATCATTGGCTCCATCACCTACAGCAATGGTTTGATTGATATGAATACCTTCTTTTTCAGCTATAGCTTTTAAATATTCGGCTTTCTTTTTTCCATCAACAATTTCACCTACATAATTTCCGGTCAATTTCCCATCTTTAATTTCCAATTGATTGGCATACACATAATCGATTCCTAATTCTTTTTGCAAATAGTTTCCAAAATAAGTAAACCCTCCTGAAAGAATTGCCGTTTTATAGCCATAATATTTCAAGGCTTTCATCAAGCGGTGTGCACCTTTAGTAATTGGCAAATTGACAGCCACATTATGCAAGACATCTTCGCTTAAACCTTCAAGCAAAGCCATACGTTTTTTGAAGCTTTCACTAAAATCAATCTCACCGTTCATCGCCGATTCGGTGATAGCTTTTACCTGCTCACCTACTCCTGCTAATTCCGCCAATTCGTCTATAACTTCGGTTTGAATCAAAGTCGAATCCATATCAAAACATACTAAACGACGGTTTCTTCTGTAAATATTATCTTCCTGGAAAGAGATATCAACGTCTAAAGTTCTGGAAATTTCCATAAAACTGGCTGTCATTGCCGTTTTATCCACAATATCTCCCGAAACAGACAATTGTACACAGGAACGTGGATAAATTTCTGTTTCTACAATAGAAGTTCTTCCTGTTAATCTTTTTATGGAATCAATATTTAAATTTTGGTCGGACATTATTTTAGTCACCGCAGCCAATTGTCCCGCGGCCAAAGTTTCACCTAAAATATTAATGATATAACGTTGTTTAGACTGCGCTTTTACCCATTTTTCGTAATCGTCTATAGTAATTGGAATAAATTTTACTTTAATTCCTAATTCGTACGCTTTAAACAACAAATCTTTCAAAACCGGAGCTGATGAAGAACCAGCTTCAATTTCGAACAAAATTCCTAACGAAAGTGTATCATGAATATCTGCCTGACCTATATCTAAAATAACGGCATTATACATCGCCAAAACTGATGTTAAACCAGCTGTTACCCCTGGTTTATCCTGACCAGAAACTTTTAATAAAATAATCTCTTTATCCTCAATTGCCATTTTTAATCTATATTGATTTTAGAAGTGACAAAAATCGACAATATATTGTTTAAAAAAAAACAGATTTATTGATTTTTACGTTAATAAAATGACACCTATTAAAAAGCCCGACAGCTTTTTTTAAAACTGTCGGGCTTAATTATTTTAATTGTCTTAAATTTAAGAAGCAATCTCCAATCTTTTTAATAAATTTTTGTTTAACGCTTCCTTAGCATAATCCAAATCAATCTCCAAAGTTGTTTCATCTGTACTTGGCAATTCGTACATCGCATCGGTTAAGATAGCCTCACATAACGAACGAAGTCCACGAGCTCCTAATTTATATTCTAATGCTTTATCAACAATAAAGTCCAAAGCATCATTCGAAATACTAAATTCAACCTCATCCATCAAGAACAATTTTTCATATTGCTTAATCAACGCATTTTTAGGTTGGGTCAAAATAGCACGCAAGGTTTCTCTATCCAAAGGATCCATGTGTGTCAACACCGGTAAACGACCAATGATCTCCGGAATCAATCCAAAATCTTTGATGTCTTTCGGGATAATATATTGCAACAAATTTTCTTTATCGATATTATCTTCATTTTTAGAAGTAGAATAACCCACTGCCTGACGGTTTAATCGCTTGGATATAATTCTTTCGATTCCGTCAAACGCCCCTCCTGCAATAAACAGAATGTTTTGCGTGTTAACTTCAACAAATTTTTGATCCGGGTGTTTACGACCTCCTTTAGGTGGCACATTCACCACAGTTCCTTCTAATAATTTCAACAGGGCCTGTTGCACTCCTTCACCCGAAACATCACGGGTTATAGACGGATTATCACTCTTACGGGCAATTTTATCAATTTCGTCAATAAATACAATTCCGCGTTCTGCCTTAGCCACATCATAATCAGCAGCCTGCAATAAACGCGTTAAAATAGTCTCTACATCTTCTCCCACATAACCAGCTTCTGTCAAAACAGTCGCATCTACGATAGCCAAAGGAACATCTAACATTTTAGCAATGGTTTTAGCCACTAATGTTTTTCCGGTTCCAGTTTGACCCACCATGATGATGTTACTTTTTTCAATCTCTACCTCATCGTCTAATTGTTGTTGCATCAAACGTTTGTAATGATTGTAAACCGCTACCGACATTACTTTTTTTGTTTGGTCTTGCCCGATTACATATTCATCTAAAAAAGCTCTAATTTCTTTTGGTTTTTGCAAAATCAAATCACCAATTAATTTCGAACTTCCGCTTGATTTCAACTCTTCAAGAACAATTCCGTGAGCCTGTTCGATACATCTGTCGCATATGTGCGCATTAATTCCGGCAATCAACAAATTGGTTTCCGGTTTTTTCCTTCCACAAAACGAACACTCTAATACTTCTTTTGCCATTTTTTTTTGTTTAAAGTTTAAGCTGTTTAAAGTTTAAAGTTCCCTCAGCAACCTTAAACTTTAAACTTTAAACTTGGAACTAATTATTTTTCTCTTATTAAAACTTCATCAATCATTCCGTACTGTTTTGCTTCTTCAGCAATCATCCAGTAATCACGCTCGCTATCTGCATAAACTTTATCAAATGTTTGTCCTGAATGATGAGAAATAATTCGGTATAACTCATCTTTCAGTTTCAACATTTCACGTAAGTTGATTTCCATATCAGATGCAACTCCTTGAGCACCTCCTGATGGTTGGTGAATCATTACTCTTGAATGTGGTAAAGCCGAACGTTTTCCTGCTGCACCCGCACATAACAACACAGCACCCATAGAAGCTGCCATTCCTGTACAAATTGTAGCTACATCTGGCTTGATGTATTGCATGGTATCATAAATCCCTAATCCTGCATATACACTTCCTCCCGGTGAATTCAAATAAATTTGGATATCCTTAGAAGCATCAGCGCTTTCTAAGAATAATAATTGCGCCTGAACAATATTTGCAATTTGATCGTCAATACCGGTTCCCAAGAAGATAATTCTGTCCATCATCAATCTAGAGAAAACGTCTAATTGCGAAATATTTAACTGACGTTCTTCAATAATATAAGGAGTCATATTAGTAGGCGTCATCGCATTTACGATTTTATCGTAATACATGGCGTTTACTCCCTGGTGCTTTGTAGCAAATTTTTTAAATTCCTTACCGTAGTTCATATTTTTATTAATTATGAGTTATAGTTGTTTTTATTGTACTTATCAAAGGTTGTACCTCTTTGAAAACAATGCCATTCTGTCTTATAAAGTCCAAAAAGCATGTAAAAACAAAGAGCGTCAAAAGAAACTTCTGACGCTCAAATATAACTATTTTTTTAACTTTTGGCTAATGCCAACCGCTATTCCAGAAATTATTTATTCTCCGTAAGAAGCAGCAATAAATTCTTCGTATGTTACTTCTTTAGTAGTTGGATTTGCTTTTTCTTTGAATAATTCCAATAATTTTTCAGCAACTACCTGATCAGAAAGTCTTTTCACTTCATCTTGGTTAGATAAAACTCTGGCAACAATTCCATCTACTTCTTCGTCAGTTGGATTTGTTTGACCAAATTGAGCCATTTGAATTCTGATATTTTTAGCTGTGAACGCTTTTAAATCTTCAAAAGTGATTTTGATATCATTTTGAGCTAAAGCTTTTCCTTCGATTAATTGGAAACGCAATCCTTTTTCAGAACGAGCGTATTCAACCTCAGCTTCTTCTGCAGTTAATTTTTTCTCACCTACAGTTTGCAACCATTTTTTCAAGAATTCAGCAGGCAAATCGAATTTTGTGTTTTCGATTAAGAACTCAGTCACATCACCTAATAATTTTTGGTCTGCTTGTTGCGCAAATTGAGACTCAGCATCTTCTTTGATTTTAGCTTTCAATTCATCTAATGAAGCTACTTTACCTTCTCCGAATAATTTATCAAATAACTCTTGGTTTAATTCAGCTGGTTCAGACACAGTAATTGCTTCGATTGTGAAGTCAACATCAACAGCCAAAGTGTGAACCACATCATGACTTACTTTTAAGTAATCCATTAATTGGTGATCGTCTTCAAACAAACCTTGAGTGTTTACTGTCACAACATCACCTACTTTTTTACCGATGAATTTATCAGCAGTAGCTTTGTCTTTGAAAACATTCAAAGAAATAGTTGTAGTATTTCCAATTCCTTCTGCTTCGTTAGTAAAAATTCCTTTTAAATCAGCACCTTCAACAACAGCGTCTTGTGGAATTGCATTACCAAATTGTTTTTGGATACGCTCTACTTGTCCGTCGATTAATTTATCGTCAGCAGTAACAATGTATTTTACGATATCGTTTTTAGCATCTAAGTCTAATTCGAAGTTTGGCACTAAACCAATTTCAAATTCGAATACTAATTCCTCAGCAGACCAATCTAAATTTTCGTTTACTTTAGGAAGTGGAGTACCTAAAAGATTCAATCTCTCAGACTGAATGTAACGTTCTAAAGCCAAGTCAACTACTTTCTTAACCTCTTCTTGTTTAATTGCTTTACCGTATTGTTTTTCAACTAAATCTTTAGGCACAGCTCCTTTTCTAAATCCTTTCACTTGTGCCAAAGGCATTTTTTCATTGATTCTTTTGGCTACCTGACCTTTGTAATCCATGTGAACAACTGTCATTACAATTGTTTCATTTACAGCATCTATCGCTACTCTTTTAATATCCATCTTCTTCTTTAATTTACGTAATAAAATTGGACGGCAAAATTATAAATTTTTTAATCGTCATCCAAGCTTTTTTTCCCTAAGCTTTAGGTTTGAATATAAGACAGTTATTTAATCAAAAATCGACTTACATTTTTTATTTTTAATTCAATAAAAAACAACAAATACTAAATGATTTATGGAAGCCAAAACTTCTAAAACACACTAAACATTTCCATAATACGTTATATTTAATAATCTCATTTCTTACATTATCATAAAAAAACTATTTTTTTTAACAATTATTTTTTTTGTTTTTAGCAATCTATATTTATACTTTTATACCAAACCCTAGGTGATTCATCACTTAACAAAGCCCATAAATCGTTAATTCATTAAGATGGAAATACCACATATCCCAGAAAACGAAGATCAAAGATTAGCAGAACTTCATTCTTACAAAATTATTGGAACTTTAGAAGATGATGATTACGATTTTTTGACCCGAATGGCCGCCGAAATTTGTGGAACAAAAATCTCATTAATTAGTCTTATTACCGAAGACAAACAATGGTTTTTATCTCATCATGAATTAAAAGAGCGTGAAACAGCAAAAGATTTAGCTTTTTGTGCTCACGCTATCAATCAACCCAATGAAATATTCATCATCGAAGATTCTACAAAGGACGAACGTTTTTTTGACAATCCATTAGTTACTGATTACCCAAAAGTGATATTTTACGCAGGAATACCATTAATTAATGAAAACGGCTTCCCTTTAGGCACAATTTGCGTTATTGACGACAAACCTAAAAAACTTTCTGAAAAGCAAATAGACTCGTTAAAATTACTAGCTAAACAAGTAATTAATCTATTAGAACTTCGCAGAAAAACTTTTGAACTAAAAGAGCAAAATAAAGAACTTGAAAAAACGTCTCTTTTATTCAATGAAAGTCAGCGAATCAATAAAATTGGCGCGTGGGAATTAGACTTATCTACAGGAATTGCTTTTTGGACTGATGAAGTCTATCAAATACATGAAGTAGCAAATGATTTAGTATTTGACAAATCAAAAGCAATTGATTTTTACCATCCTGACGACAGACATATTATTATAAATGCTATCGAAAACACCATAAAAACAGGAGAACCTTTTGATGTACAATGTCGTTTTATTACAGCCAAGAAAAATTTTAAATGGGTTCGTTCCTCCGGTAAAGCATGGATTGAAAACGGAAAAATAACCAAACTTTTTGGAACTTTTCAAGACATCACCAAATTCAAAGAATCAGAACAAAAATACCAGGGAATTTTCAACTCTACATTTTCATTTATTGGCTTATTGGATACTAAAGGAATTTTAATTGAAGCCAACGAAACTGCAATCAAAACAGCTGGCATCAAATCAGAAGATGTTATTGGCAAACCATTTTGGGATTGTTATTGGTGGCAAATTTCAAAAGAGACCCAAAAAACCTTAAAAGAAAATTTCAACAAAGCACTAAACGGGGAAGAAATCTCACATGAAGTATTAATCTGGATTGCTAATCAAAATCCGGTAACGATTCTTTTTAGCATGCGCCCTGTTTATGACCAAAATAACAATATTGTTTTTATCGTTCCGGAAGGAAGACCTATACAGGAAATTGTTGATGATCGTTTTCGCTTTAAAGCTGTTTTAGAGGGAACTAATGTGGGTACTTGGGAATGGAATGTTCAAACTGGAGAGACTGTTTTCAATGAACGTTGGGCTGAAATAGTTGGTTACACTTTAGATGAGCTATCACCAATAGACATTAATACCTGGATAAAACTCGCCCATCCTGATGATTTGGAAGAATCTGGACGAAGATTAAATTTATGTTTTGAAGGGAAAGCTGAATTTTACGAATTAGAAGCCCGTATGAAGCATAAAAACGGTTCATGGATTTGGGTTCATGACAGAGGGAAAGTTTTCAGTTGGACTGATGACGGTAAACCTTTGATGATGTATGGAACTCATAAAGACATCACCAGCAGAAAATTCAAAGAAGAAAAATTACGTATTAACGAAGAAGCTTTTAGAGGCAACTTTGAACAGGCTGCCATTGGAATGGCTTTACTAAATGGAAGAGGACAATGGCTAAAAGTCAACAAAAAACTGTGTCAAATCATAGGTTATTCAGAAGAAGAATTAATAAAACTCACTTTTCAAGATATTACACACCCAGATGATTTAGAAGCCGACTTGACTTTACTTCAGGAATTAGTAGAAGGAAAAAGAGATGGCTATATCATGGAAAAAAGATATTTCCATAAAAACGGACAAATAATATATGCCACTTTAGGTGTCTCTATGGTAAAAGATGAAAATGGAGCCATTCTCTACTTTATTTCTCAGATTTTAGACATTACAGCACAAAAAACCATTGAAAAACAATTAGCCAAAACCAATGCTTATAACGAAGCTTTGTTAAACGCAAGTTCTGAAGTAGCCATCATTGGTACAGATCTTAATGGTACAATTACCGCTTTTAATGACGGTGCCGAGTTTTTAATAGGTTATAAAGCCGAAGAAGTTATTGGCAAAGTAACTCCGCAAATCATTCACGTTGCTGAGGAAGTAATAAATGTTGGTCAGGAAATATTTGAAAACACAGGCAACAAAGTAGAAGGCTTTGAAGTTTTTGTACATAAAGCCAGAAAAGGAATATCCGAAACCAGAGAGTGGACTTACGTTAGAAAAGACGGTAGTACATTCCCTATTTTATTATCAGTAAACCCGCTTATTCAAAACGGAGAATTAACCGGTTTTTTGGGTGTAGCTACTGATATCAGCAATTTAAAAAAGGCAGAAGAAGAGACTCTTGCATTATTGGAAATTGCCGAATCACAAAACGAGCGCTTAAAAAACTTTGCTTACATTGTTTCTCACAATTTGCGTTCTCATTCTGGCGGTATCAGCACCTTAATTGAACTAATTGAGTTAGAACATCCGGATTTTAGTCAAACAGACTTTTTTGATTATCTAAAAAAATCTTCGGAAAATCTTACTGCAACCATATCTCATCTAACTGAAGTGGTTCAAATTAATTTATCTACTAAGGAAAAAAGCAAAAATATTCAGTTAAAACCAATCATTGACAATAACATCATAAGTTTAATATCATTAGCTAACAAAGCAAATATTACAATAAAAAATGAAGTTGAAGATAACATAGGAGTCCATGTTATTCCTGCCTATTTAGATAGTGCTATAATGAACTTTATTACCAATGCTATTAAATATCGCTCTTCAGAAAGAGACAGTTATCTAAAAATTCAGTCTGACAAAACAGAAAAGCATACCATACTAAAATTCACAGACAACGGTTTAGGTATTGATTTAAAAAAACACGGCCATAAACTATTTGGCATGTACAAAACCTTTCATCAGCATGATGATTCCAGAGGAATTGGTTTATTTATAACCAAAAACCAAATAGAATCTATGAATGGTAAAATTGAAGTAGAAAGTGAAGTAAATATTGGTACTACATTTAAAATATATTTAGAACATGAAAAAATTTGATTTATTGTGTATTATTGAAGATGATCCAACCCATCTGTTTATTACAAAAAAAATGATAGAAATGTCAGGAATGGTCAAAAACATAATGGTTTACAAAAACGGCAAAGAAGCATACGACAAACTCAAAGCTATTTTTACATCTAGCCAAACATTACCAGAAATTATATTACTGGATTTAAATATGCCTATATGGGACGGATGGCAATTCCTTGATGAATTCACTAAAATCCCTATAAAATCAAAGATAATCATATACATCCTCACCAGTTCAAATAGTGAAGAAGATAAACAACAAGCAGAAAAATATAATTTGAATGACAATTATCTTATCAAACCAATTTCACTAAAAGAAATAAAAACAATACTTGCCGAAATTGATTGCTAAAACAAAAAGAACCCTAAACAACTGGGTTCTTTTTTTGTATATTGACTATATCTCCTATTTGCAATAAACCTTCCTGAGCTGCAATTACATTTTGCCCAAATATCACTTTATTACCTACTTTTTTATAAGTTGAAAGTGTATACAAAGGGTCTTTACCTGAAAAAACACCTTTTTCAGGATCTACAGTTGTCATCACACATCTTCCACAGGGTTTCACTCCATAAAAAGGAAGAGTGCCAATAGTAAATTCACGCCACTTTTCTTCTTCGTAAGCTTCACCTCCTGTAAAAACAAAATTAGGTCTAAATCGACGGATACTAACCGCTTCTTCCAAACGGGAATTCAAATCATCTAAAGAAGACTTCCCAATGAGTAAAAATGGAAATCCATCCGAAAAAGAAGTAATATCATCAGGACTAATTGAATAATCAGGATCTACTTTGCGCTCACTTTCTTCCGGCATATAAACCAATCTGACTTTAAAACCTAAAATTCCAGAAAACCAAGCTGAAACTTCCTCATCGACCTCAACAGCCTGCACCGCATCTTCCCAAACCATTACTTCGGTCAAAAGACGTTCTTCTTTTTGCGAAAGCGGAAATCGCACACTGCCTTTTGAAATATCTTTATGATAAATAGATAAAAAAGTTCCTTCTATTTTAGGTTCAAACAAAACCAACTCAGGATATTTTCTCTGGGTTACGAACACACCCTTTTCATCTACCAGCATCCATCTTCTGTCATATTCTAATCCTCTTTTAGTAACCTTAGATTCTTCTAATGGAATTCCTGCTAGAGATTTTACGGGATAAATCCAAATTTCCGAAAGTTGCAACATCTTTTTTCTTCAAAAATAAAAAAACTTGATGATTATAGTTCCAAATTTCGCAATCGCAAAGCATTTGTAATTACTGAAACAGAACTAAAGCTCATCGCTAAAGCCGCAATCATTGGGGATAATAAAATTCCTAAAACAGGATATAAAACTCCAGCCGCAACAGGAATTCCGATGACATTATACAAAAATGCAAAAAACAAATTCTGATGGATATTTCGCATTACCGCTTCGCTCAATTTTTTGGCTTTGACAATTCCCTGCAAATCTCCTTTTACCAAAGTAATTTTGGCACTTTCGATTGCCACATCCGTTCCGGTTCCCATCGCAATACCTACATCAGATTGTGCCAAAGCTGGTGCGTCATTAATTCCATCTCCAGCCATCGCAACAATTTTTCCCTCAGCTTGTAATTTTTGGATAACTTTTAGTTTATCCTCAGGCAAACATCCCGCTTGAAAAGAACTCAAATGCAAAGTTTCGGCCACAGCCTGAGCCGTATTTTGATTATCACCGGTAAGCATAGCTACCTCTACTCCAGCCTGCATCAACTCCTGAACTGCGTTAATACTAGTAGCTTTTAAAGCATCTGTAATCACAACAAATCCAATAACTGTCTTATCAATTACAATATACGAAACGGTTTTCCCCTTTTTTTGTTCCGTAATAACCTGCTCTTCAATCGTTGAAGAAATTGCTACTTTGCTATCTTCCAAAAGCTTTTTATTACCTAAAAATACTTCTTTTCCATCTACAATCCCCATCACACCTTTTCCGGTAATGGCTTCAAAATTTTCAGCAGCAACTAAAGCGATATTTTTTGCTTTAGCAAAATGGACTATGGCCTGCGCCAAAGGATGTTCACTGTACTGATTCACAGCAGCAACCGCCTGAATCACCTCATCCTCCTGCCCGTTAAAAACCTGAATTTTTTCCACCGAAGGTTTGCCTTCTGTCAAAGTTCCTGTTTTATCAGTTATTAAAACATTCACCCTATTCATGTTTTCCAGGGCCTCCGCACTTTTTATTAAAACGCCCAGTTGCGCTCCTTTGCCCACTCCTACCATTACCGACATAGGGGTAGCCAATCCCAAAGCACAAGGACAAGCAATAATTAATACTGCAACTGCATTGATAAATCCGTAAATGAGTGCATTTTCTTCGGGACCAAATTTGGCCCAAACTAAAAAAGTAATAACAGCCACGGCAACGACAATCGGCACAAAATATTTTGAAATTCGATCGGCTAATTTTTGAATAGGCGCTCTGGAACGACTGGCATAGTTGACCATTTTTACAATTTGCGAAAGCAAGGTTTCAGCCCCTACTTTTTCGGCAAGCATTAGGAAAGATTTGTTTCCGTTGATGGTTCCAGCTACCACAGCATCTCTTTTCTTTTTATCCAAAGGAATCGGTTCTCCGGTAATCATGGATTCATCAATACTACTTTCTCCCTCAGTTATTTTTCCGTCAACCGGAATTTTATCTCCAGGTTTCACTCTTAAAATATCACCTTTTTTTATAGCATCAATAGCAATGACTTTTTCTATTCCATTTTCAACCAAAATAGCTTCTGTTGGCGCTAATTTCAATAATTCTTTTATGGCACCACTAGTTCGACTGTGCGCTCGGGCTTCTAACAACTGCCCTAGCAAGACTAGAGTTAAAATCACTGTAGTCGCTTCAAAATACAAGTGCACTGTTCCCATTTCGGTTTTAAATTCGGCAGGAAAAAAATGAGGAAACAGCAATCCAAAAACACTGAACAAGAAGGCTACACCAGCACCAATCCCGATAAGCGTGAACATATTCAAATTCCAACTTATTATTGATTTCCAGGCACGTTCAAAAAACATCCAAGCGGCATAAAAAACAACCGGCAATGACAACATGAACTGCACCCAGTTCCAACTTTCCATATCCAACAAATGCATCAAAGGATTGTGCGGAATCATATCAGACATGGCAATAATGAAAATTGGCACCGTAAATAACAAGGCTATTTTCATTTTTTTAAGCAAATCGGTATAGCTTTTATTTTCGTCATTTGGGTTAGCTTCTATGGTTACCAAATCCATTCCGCACACCGGGCAATCGCCTGCTTTATCATACACCTTATCCCCTTCGCAAAACATCGGGCAATAATATTTCCCGACCAGTTTTGACCTCAGTTCTGGTTTTAAATTTTGATGGTTTTGATAGTGCGAATGATTTGAAGTATTACAGCAAGATTTAGCTTGTGGTTCTTCCGTTTTTTTGGCTTCAGAATGCGCCATTTCAATCGTATAATTTCCTGCTTTTGCCAAAACTTCTTGTAATTGTGAAGTAGGCAGATGTTTTTCCATTTGGATAATTGCTTCCGGTGGATTAAGCGTAACATTTGCCTCAATACCTTCAATAGTATTCAATGTTTTTTCTACTTTGGTACGACATCCGTCACAACTCATTCCTGTAACTATATAAGTATGTTTCATGAGAGTAAGCTATACAAATAAGTCCTGTAAAAACAGGACTCATTCAATTAAAAAATAAATTCTAAACTATTTTATTCTTTCGAATCCATGTCTTTATGCATTTCTTCTTTCATTTTCCCCATATCGTCCTTCATGCTTTTCATCGCTTTCATATCCATTCCGCATTTGGAACATTTAGATGGTTTATCACTCATTTCGCTAGAATGCATTGGACAGCAAAATTTCTTTGCATTTTTGTCAGCTTTCATTTTTTTATGCTTTCCTTCTTTCATTTTTTTAGCAACCAAATCCATCCCGCATTTAGGACATTTTCCGGGTTGATCACTTTTTATTTCCGGATGCATCGGACAAGTGTAAATGTTTTTTGAAGCTTCTTTTGTAGAAGATCTCTCAGTGGTTTGAGCAACAACTGTTACACTAACCGCTAAGAACAGACTTAGTAAAAGGAGTATTTTTTTCATGACTTTATAAATTTATATTGGGTTAATTTTTTATTCAAAGTTCAGAAAAGAATGCTTTATGCTCCTTGTACAATTTTGATTATGATTTGTATAATTTATAATTTATCGATTTCTCTTCGGGAATTTTCTTGTGATTGTTTATAAGCTGTAGGTGACATTCCTGTTATTTTTTTAAATTGATTGCTCAAATGCGCTACATCGGTATAATTTAACTGAAAAGCAATTTCACTCAGGCTTAACTCATTATAATTCATCAGCTCTTTTACTTTTTCTATTTTTTGGCTGATGAAATAATGCTCAATCGTGATTCCTTCATTTTCAGAAAACATATTACTTAAAACGCTATAATCCTGTTTTAAATCATCGGCAATATAACTGGACAAATTCATTTTCAATTGTTCATTTTGATGATGTACCAATGTTACAATTAGATTTTTTATTCGCTCAATAGTTTTACTTATTTTATCATCTAGTAATTCAAAACCCAGCGCTTTTAATTGTTCTGATAACTGTTGCTTCTCTGATTCATTCAAAGATGCATCAATTTCCACTTCGCCTAACTTAACCGATAGGACAGAAATATTCATCGATTCAAATAATGATTTGACTACCATTTCGCAACGACCACAAACCATATTTTTAATATAGATTTTCATTTTAAAAAGTTTTAGAATAAAAAAATCCCAACTTAAAAATTCAAGTCGGGATTTAGTTGTATCTTATTTCACAGGCGAATAAAATTTATTTAATTTCTTTAATCATACCGCCACATTCCAGCATTTCTGAACCATAATAAGGATTTTTTATGCCTTTGAATTCACTAATCCAATAACCACTTTTTCCTTCATTATACATTGGGCAATAATCCTGATATAAGTGTTGACTACTTCCAAAAGTGGAAATCAAAGTCGAAATATCTTTACTTAAAACAGCAAAGTACATTCTTTGTTGATCCATTTTTCCATCATTTTTAACAATTAAAGCTGCTTGCTTTTTGGCACTATCGGTACTGTTTAAATATTTTGTCAATAATTTAGAATCTATATTAGCTGTTTTTGTTTCAGTAACCGCCTTCTCAAATTCTTTTGCTGCTGCTGTAGCTTCTTTTTCGTTGTCATTAGCTAAGGCATTTTTGATTTTCAAATAAGCATTAATAATCGCGTCTGTAGAAACAGAAGCTTTTACTTCCGGACTTACTTCGGCAATATCCACTTTTGTATCTTCCGATTCTGCTCCTTTTTTCACAGCTTCTAATTCCATTCCACATTCTGAACAAACATCCCCTTCTTTTCCGGTAATTTCAGGATGCATCGGGCAGCTAAATTGAGTTTCAGTTTTAACCACTACTTTTTCTTCAGCTGCTTTCTCGTCTTTATTTTTTTGATTACAGCTTAGCATTACTAAAGCTAACACCAGTGAAGAAAGAATTATTTTTTTCATTTTATTTTCTATTTTATTTCGTTAAAATTCAATTACAATTAATTTGACACATTAAAAAGGCTGGTTTAATTTCAGCAAAAAGCGTCAATATCTATTGATTACTAATCTTTCAAAAATAGATTTACAAAAGATTGAGAAACTGACAGTATAATACTAAACAATAAAGCAGTAATAAAATTATCTACATCAAAACCGCCTACAATGTTATCACAAAGTATAATAATCAACCCATTGATAACTAATAAAAATAATCCTAATGTAAAAAATGTAATTGGCATTGTAAACAAAACCAAAATAGGTTTAATAAAAACATTTAGCAATCCTAAAACAATTGCAACTATAATTGATGTTGAAAAACTGGCTACATGCACACCTTTCATAAAATGAGAAATAAGTAATACTAAGATGGACGTAGTTAAAATTCTAATAATTAATTTCATTGACTTTATTTTTTAATAGCTCAAAAATACTACTATTTTAAATTGTGGCAATTTCTTTAAATAAGAAATTGCCACAGCCAATGCTGTTTTATTTTGAGACACCTTCAGATGTCATAATAACTCTTTTTAAAGTTCCATCCGAATTATATTCTAATTTATCTATACATACAGAACGACTGTAGCTACTACCAATTGTTTGCATTGCTCCATTATGATAAATAAAATAAGGCTTTCCTTTAAACTCCAGTATTGCCTGATGATTCGTATTAGAATTTCCTGCAATTTCATTCAAAATTCCTTTATACACATATGGACCTTCGATGGAATCTGCCATGGCATAGGCTATTTTTTCAGGAAAACCACTAGCATAGCTCAGGTAATATTTTCCATTTTTTTTGTGTACCCATGGAGCTTCGGTAAACTGTAAACCTTCAAAATCGATTTTCTTTACCGGACCATCTAACTCAATCATATTCTCTTTCAACTTAGCATAATAACATACGCCATTCCCCCAAAACAGCCAAGCCTGTCCGTCATCATCAATAAAAACAGCGGGATCGATACAAGTCCAACCGTGAGTGGAAGCAAAACAATCAGCATTCGTTAAAAGTGGTTTTCCTAAAGCATCTTTATAAGGACCTTGCGGTCTATCGGCCACCGCTACTCCTATTCCGGAACCATTGGTACTGATATACCAATAGTATTTCCCGTTTCTTTTAATAGCGTGTCCGGCATAAGCATCATTGGTTTTATCCCATTTAAAATCTTCGATTTTTAAAGGAACAGGATATTCGGTCCAATTTTTCAAATCGGTGGTTGAAAAAACCAACCAATCTTTCAATTTATAGCCTTTTTGTCCGCCTTCATAATCATGACCTGTAAATAGCCATAAAGTATCCTTTTCTACAAAAGCAGCCGGATCGGCAGTATATTTATGCTTAATAATAGGATTTCCTGCCGATTGAAAACGATAATTTCCATCCTTAGACAACAACAAACTTTGTGGCACTCCTCCCCATTTTTCGTTTAATCGTTGCGCTTCCTCTTTGGTTATACTAATTACACTTCCATGTCGTGGAAAGAAATCTTTCGTAAATGATTCTGTCTTTTCGGTAAAATGATACAAATCTTTAGAACGTTGAAATTCATATCGACCACTTGAATACAAATCATACATCAAAATGTATTCGTCACTGTTATTCAATTTGAAAACTGAAGAACCCTCTACTCCTGTTTTATCATTGGCGTAAGCATCTAAATAATTAAAACGCTCTTTATAAGGTCCTAATAATTTTTTACTGGTAGCCTGTTTGATTCCGTTTTGGATTTCTTTACCATTGGCATCTTTGGTATTCCCTTTGTAAAACAAATGATAAATGCCATCTTTGAAAATAATATCTCCATCAATAGCGCCATCTTTGGCACTGTATAATAATTTTGGTTCTGATTCCAGAGCGGTAAAATCTTTATTGGCGTAAGCCGCATAAAAATCTAATTTTTCATTGTATTTAAAACGAACAGTAAAATAGACCAAATACTTTTTGGCTTTTGTATCATAGAAAGTTTGCGGCGCCCAAACCCATTTGATGTCTTTGAATTTCTTTGGATATAATTTTTCAATATCAATAACAGATGATTTCCAATCCAAAAGATTTTTAGAATGCATCAAAACAATTCCCGGATTATAATCCCAGCCGTTTTTCTTAGTATTCATATCCGTAGCCACCATATAAAAACTGTTTCCATCAGCTCCTCTTAAAATATGCGGGTCACGAATTCCTTCTGTATTTGAAATATCTTTAGAAGGAATAATAGGTTCATTATTATTTAATGCTTTCCAGTTTATTGCATCATCACTCACCGCAAAACGCAATTGTTCCTGCTGACTTGCAGCACCTTTTCCTTCAAAATAAGCAAAAAGATAGCCCTTAAAATCTTTGTTTTGAGCGACTAAATTGTACACACTCAAAAAAGTGAAAAATGCAATTTTATATACTGCTTTCATATGTTCTTTTGTTCTTAAAATGAAAAATTCAAATTCCAATGTTTAGCAAATCGTTCGGCTTCTTTTTTCGTTAAATGGATCACAGCTCCATGTTTTTGAACTGAAAAATTGGTACGCTTCATCACACCCTCATCAAAATGTCCCAGATTTTTGAAAGTTTTAAAATCCGTTGTTTCAGCAAAACCAAAATTATGTGGATTTACACTAAAAATATCATACATCAACACCCATTTATTTTCTCCAATTCGTTGGAATACATTTGGGGCTTCACAAGATTTTTTTTCAAAATCAATTTGTTCCGGCTGATAGACATAACCACTGTTTATCTTATCAGAAAAAGCCATTTTAATTCCACCCGGATTTTCCTGAGCCACATACATCATACAAAATCTCCCGTCAGGCAACTTGGTAATGTCCGCATCTAAAATCTGCTTCGTACTATCCGGATATTCAAAAAGAATTTCAGGTGTGGTCTCCAAAGCCGTAAAATCCTTATTCATATAGGCATAATACAATTTGGTTTTTCCTTTACCTTTACGCATCGTAAAATAAATCATGATTCTGTCTTTGGCTTCATCATAAATCAACTCGGGAGCCCAAACACAGCCTACATTCCATTCCGGATAGGCTTTATCAATATCTAAAATCGAATGCGACCAATGAATCAAATCTTTTGATTTCATCAAAACCAAGTCTCTGTTATTCCCCCAGTCGTATTTATCACCGGGACGCTCCCATTCGGTATCTCGGTAACCTTTTTGTTTGCCATAAATATGTAAATCGGTCATGGCAATATAAAAATAGCCGTCGTTACCACGCATAATATAAGGATCCCGAATTCCTTTTTGCTCTGCAATCGTATCACCGGCAATTACAGGTTTCCCACTATTCACATCAGTAAATTTATAACCATCTTTGCTCAAGGCAAAATACAATCCGTGGGTATCATCTTTAAAGTAAGTCATCAAATAAGCACTCATTTTATCTTTTGAAGCTTTATTTTTAACAGAACTACAGGCTGAAAAAAGAAAAACACTTACCCAAAACAAGGTACAGTATTTTGTTATTTTATTAATCTTTAAAAAAAAAGTTCCTATTTTCATTTTAAATTGTTTTATGGTTTAAAGGTTAATTTTTTGCAGAACAACAAACTTAAGTGTTTTTTTTACATTTATCAAAAAAACATAAAAAAAAACAGCAACCCAAAAAAAGTGACTGTTTTATATTTTATAAATCAAAAAAGTTATTTCAAAAAAGAAATTACCATTTGGTAAAACAAAGCAGGATTTTCGGCATGAAGCCAATGTCCTGCATTAGGAATTGTTTCTAATTTCATTGATGGAAAATGAACAGCTATACTCTCAACATCTTCATCTAAAATATAATTTGAACTACCTCCTCTAATAAAAAGTGTTGGTTTCTCAAAAACTAATTCCGATGGTAATGCTACCCCTATTTCCCCTACTTTTTCATTAAAAACAGCAAGATTAAATCGGAATGCTAATTGTCCTGGCTCTTTCCAATACAAGTTTTTTAACAAAAACTGTCTAGTTCCGAAATCGGTTATGTATTGCCCTAAAGTAGCCTCAACATCAGCACGACTTGGTTTTACTGAAAAATCAACAGCATTCAATCCAGCTAAAATGGTTTGATGATGTGGTGCATAATATTTAGGGCCAATATCGGCAACAATTAATTTTTCGACCATTTCAGGATATCGGGTTGCAAAAAGCATCGCTATTTTCCCGCCCATAGAATGACCTAAAATATTAACTGATTCTAAAGCATGTTCCTGACAATAAGCAAAAACATCCTGAACCATCAACTCATAATTAAATTCATCCGACTGAAAACTACGTCCATGATTACGCATATCAATCATATGTACCTGAAAACCTTCTCCAGCAAATTGTTGCCCTAGGGTTTTCCAATTGTCAGACATTCCCAGAAAACCATGAATGATTAAAAAAGGCTTCCCTTCTCCTTCTATTTTTGAATACAACATTAAAATGACTTTTATAAATTATTTCAGTTTTCGCAAATACATATTTACAACGTTTTCCAAGCCTAAATACAAAGCTTCTGAAATCAAGGCATGACCGATAGAAACTTCTAATAATCCTGGAATATTTTGTTTAAAAAACTGAATATTATCCAAACTCAAATCATGACCAGCGTTGATTCCTAAACCTAATTCATTGGCTAATTTGGCAGCTGAGACATAAGGATCAATACCTTTTTCGTTACCTAAACTGTATTGATGTGCAAAAGCTTCGGTATATAATTCGATACGGTCAGTACCGGTTTTCTTAGCCCCTTCAATCATTTCCAGTACAGGATCTACAAAAATGGAAGTACGAATGCCGTTTCTTTGAAATTCCTGAATCATCTCAGTTAAATAATCCTGATACTTAATTGTATCCCAACCTGCCGAAGAAGTAATTGCTCCAATGGCATCCGGCACTAAAGTAACCTGATCAGGCTTACATTCCAAAACCAAATCAATGAAATTATGTTGTGGATTTCCCTCAATATTGTATTCAGTATAAACAATTGATTTTAAATCGCGGGCATCCTGATAACGAATGTGACGCTCATCAGGACGAGGATGAATAGTGATTCCCTGTCCTCCAAATTTTTGAATATCTGTGGCTACTTTTAATAAATCGGGAACATTTCCGCCACGGGCATTTCGTAAAGTAGCTATTTTATTGATGTTTACACTTAACTTTGTCATTGGAACGTTTTTTGATTACGAAAAACTATATTTTGGTTACAAAAATACAAAGTAAAACCTAGGCGTTTTTGCCTTTTTTTGATTATTTTGCATAAAAATTGAGAACTCAGCTAATATGGAAATTACAAATTACATCAACAATGATTTCAAACCTATTGACAGTCAAGAAACTATTGCTGCTGTAAAGGATTTCTTGATTGATTTTGAGTTTTCTCATTTCCCTATTATTGAAGAAGGAATTTATATTGGAAGTATTTCTGCCGAAGATGTTGAAACATTTGAAGAAGAAAAAACAGTTGCTGATTATAAATATACACTCGAAACCTTTTTTATCAGAACGGATGCATTATGGCTGGAAGTTCTTGAAGTTTTTGCCAAAAATCATTCTAATTTAATTCCCGTTTTAGACGAAAACAATAAATATGTCGGATATTATGAAATGGAAGACATTATTAACTTTTTTCACCAAACTCCTTTCATAAAAGAACAGGGTGTAATTATCAAAATAAAAAAAGGAATAATCGATTATTCTATGAGTCAAATTGCCCAAATTGTTGAAAGCAACAATGGTAAACTTTTGGGATTATTTATATCTGAAACCGATGTAGACAGTGTTGAAATAACCCTAAAATTAACTTCGGGAGCCATTAACGAGATTATTCAAACTTTTAGAAGATACAATTACGAAATCATATCCGAACACCACGAAGATTCTTATATAGCTAATTTAAAAGAACGTTCAGACTATTTAGACAAATACCTTAACATGTAACCCAATGAAGATAGCCATTTACGGTCAATATTATCAAAATAGTACAGAACCTATCATAAAAGATATCTTTCAATTCTTTAATAAAAACAACATTGAAATTGTTATTGAATCCAATTTCTTGAAACTTATACAAGAGAAAAAAATCATTAAAAAGGAATACAAAACCTTTTGTTCTCATCTTGAATTAGATTCAAGCTTTGACATGCTACTAAGCATTGGAGGCGACGGAACCATTTTAAGAGCAGCAGCCTTAGTGAGAGATTCCGGAATCCCTATTTTAGGCATCAATGCAGGCCGACTTGGTTTTTTAGCCACAGTTCCAAAAGAAAATATTGATAAATTTTTACAAATTGTTATCGATAAAAAATATAGCCTTTCAAAAAGAACACTTCTTACTTTAAGCTGTACTCCCGAAAATGAAGCCTTAAACGACATTAACTTTGCAATGAACGAAGTTTCTGTTAGCCGTAAAGACACCACATCGATGATAACTATCGAAACGTACTTAAACGGAGAAATACTGAACTCTTATTGGGCAGACGGTTTAATTATTTCTACTCCTACCGGCTCTACAGGTTATTCCTTAAGTTGCGGAGGCCCTATATTAACTCCAGACGTAAAAAGCTTGGTAATTACTCCTATTGCTCCACACAATCTAAATGCAAGACCACTGGTCATTCCGGATGAAACCGAAATCATGTTAAAAGTTTCAGGTCGCGAAGAAAACTATTTGGTTTCTTTAGATTCCAGAATAACATCAGTAGGAAATGAATCTGTATTAACAATTAAGAAAACACCTTTCCAAATTAATATGGTAGAAATCCCAAATGAAACCTTCCTAAAAACATTAAGAAGCAAATTACTTTGGGGAGAAGACAAAAGAAATTAATCTTTTTTGCCTCATATTTATACAATTACAATCTAAGTTTGGCGTTTGAATTAAACAGCATTCAATTGTAATAAATCAACTATTTTTCAAAAAAAAGTACATTTATTTTAACGAGTGTTGATTCGTATTGATAATTATTATATTTGCAGGCAATTTTCTATGAAAATGAAAAATTTTTTAAGCATATTATTTTGTTTATTTCTTGGAATAAATTCTCAAGCACAGATACATGAAATAGGTGTCTTTCTTGGCGGAAGCAACTATATTGGTGAAATAGGAAAGACCACCTATATTGCTCCAAATGAACCTGCTTTAGGCATTTTATACAAGTGGAACAGAAGCCCCAGACATGCTTGGAGAATTTCGTACACTCAGTCAACTATTCGTGCAAACGACCTCGATTCTAATGAACCGAGTAGAAGTCTGAGAGGCTATCATTTTGAAAATAGCATAAAAGAACTATCTTTAGGCCTTGAATTCAACTTTTTTGATTTCAATCTTCATACATTAGACCACAAATTCACACCTTATGTGGCCTCGGGAATTAATTTTGTCGCGTATGATGATTTGTATATCGAATTAGGTGAAACAAAGAAAAACAAAGGAAAAAACACTATTGCTATTCCTATTATTTTAGGAATAAAATCGAATATTTCCAGAAGTTTAGTGCTAGGAGCTGAAGTTGGCGCCCGTTTTGCATTTACAGATAATTTAGATGGAAGCAATCCAAAAGAAGATAACTATAAAGCACTGCGGTTTGGAAATTTAAATAATAATGACTGGTATGTCTTCTCTGGTATAACATTAACTTATACCTTTGGCGAAAAACCTTGCTATTGTGCAGAATAAAAATGAGTATATTAGATTCAATAAATAAAGAAAAACTTCCCAGACACCTAGCCATTATCATGGATGGAAATGGTCGCTGGGCAAAACAACAGGGATTCTTAAGAACAATTGGTCATGAAAACGGCACCAAATCTGTAAAAATAGCTATTGAAAACTGCGCCAAGTTAGGGATTCAAAACCTGACTTTATATGCTTTTTCGACTGAAAACTGGAACAGACCAAAACTTGAAGTTGAAACTTTAATGAAGTTATTAATCAAATCTTTACAAAAAGAGTTAGTGACTTTACAAAAAAACAACATTAAACTTAACGCCATTGGAAATCTCGATATGATGCCTGAAAAGGCAAGAAAAGAACTTTTGGATGTTATAGAAAAAACAAAAAACAACACTCGAATGACCTTAACGCTAGCCCTCAGTTATGGTTCGCGAGAAGAGATAGTAAATGCTGTAAAGAAGATTTCTGATAAAGTTAAAAATAATATAATTTCAATTGACGCTATTGACGATTCAATTATAAATCAGCATCTTTACACGCAAAATTTACCTGATGTAGATTTATTAATCAGAACAAGTGGAGAACACAGGATCAGCAATTTCCTCCTCTGGCAGATTGCTTATGCTGAATTGTTTTTTTCTGAAGTTATGTGGCCTGATTTCAGAGAGGAGCACCTTTATGAGGCGCTTATTAGTTATCAAAAAAGAGAACGTAGATTTGGAAAAACAAGTGAACAAATTAAATAATTTTTTAGTGTTGAATAAGAGTATAAAAGCATTACTTACCCTACTTTTTTTGGGTAGTTTTTCACAAATTAAGGCACAAGACAGAGTACCATTTGATCAGGGTAAAAAATATATTTTAGCCAAGGTTGAACTTACAAAAAAACTAAGTTTTAACGACCAGACTGTAGTCACATTTGCTGGCTTACAAAAAGGACAAGAAATTACAGTACCAGGAGAAGAAATAAGTGCTGCTATCAAAAAACTAGGTAAACTAGGCCTTTTTGATGAAATTGCTTTTTACATTAACCACATAGACAATGATAGTATTTATCTTGATTTAGATATCAAAGAACTTCCTAAATTAAACGATGTAAAATTTGTAGGAGTAAAAAAAGGTAAAGTAGAAACTTTTATTAAAGATAACGGTCTTACGAAAGGTAAAGTAGTTAATGAAAACCTTATTACTACTACTAAAAATTATATTGAAAATAAATACAAAAAAGACGGATACTTTACTACAAAAGCAAATATCAACGTTGTAAAAGACACCTCAGCTACAAACCAGGTAAACATGGTTGTAACTGTAGACAAAGGGGATAAAATAAAAATTAGTAATATTGACTTTGAAGGCAACAGCAAACTTTCTGACAAAAGCTTGCGTAAAGCCATGAAAAACACCAAACAAAGAAATCCTATTCGTCTATTAAAAGCTTCTAAATTTATTAAAGACAAATACAAAGAAGATTTAGACAAAGTAATCGAAGCCTACAAAGAAAAAGGTTATCGTGACGCCCGTATCGTTTCGGATACTGTTGCCTATAACAAAGAAAAAAATTCTCTGGGAATTAAAATCAATGTTGAAGAAGGAAACAAATACTACTTTGGTAATATTAAATTCCTAGGCAACACTGTATATTCCGATCAAGATTTACAACGCTATCTGGGAATCAAAAAAGGAGAAACATACAACGGTGTGATTCTTGAAAAAAGAATTGCCGATAAGTCGAAACCTGACGGAGAAGATATTACCAATTTATACCAAAATAATGGTTATTTATTTTCAAATATCAACGCTGTAGAAGTAAAAACAGCCAATGACACCATTGATTTTGAAATCAGAATTACTGAAGGTCCAATAGCTTATTTTAATCACATTACGGTTGTAGGAAATGATAAAACTAATGACCGTGTTATCTACAGAGAATTAAGAACAAAACCAGGACAAAAATACAGTAAAGATGAACTGGTAAGAACTGTTCGTGAAATTGGTCAATTAGGCTATTTTGATCCTGAAGCGATAGACCCTAAATTCAAGAATGTTGACGGGGCCGCCGGAACTGTAGATATTGAATACAACCTTGTAGAAAAAGGTTCCAGCCAAATCGAACTTCAGGGAGGTTACGGTGGAGGTGGTTTCATTGGAACATTAGGACTCTCTTTCAATAACTTCTCGGTTAGAAATATAGGAAACAAAGCCGCCTATAAACCATTACCTATGGGAGACGGACAAAAAGTATCATTACGTTTACAGGGAAGTACTTATTTCCAAACCTACAGTGTGTCTTTCTCTGAACCATGGTTTGGACAAAAGAAACCAGTACAATTTAGCTCTTCTATTTCATACAGTAAACAATTTGCCAATAACTACACTACTTATACCGTAGATAAAAGTAGAAGTTTTAACATTTTCACTGTATCACTTGGACTTGCTAAAAGGTTAACTGTTCCGGATGACTTTTTTGTGTTATCTCAATCTATCAGTTACCAAAGCTATGATTTGAATAATTATAATGTTGGACTATTTACTTTTGGAGATGGTGCTTCAAAAAATATTGCCTATACCATAGGACTTTCCAGAAGTAACAAAGGGGTAAACCCAATTTTCCCTACCTACGGATCTGAATTTAGTATTTCGGCTAAAATCACACCACCTTACTCGTTATTTAACGGTATTAATTATGGTGACTTAGAAAATCAAGACGAATACAAAAAAAGAGCGGAGGCTGATGTAAAAGATGCCAATGGTAATATTATTATTCCAAAGAATTCCTACCTAGACACTAACAACAATAAAGTTGACACAGCAGAAGAAGCAGCTGTAGACCAAGGAAAAGTCGACCAAAAGAAATTCAATTGGTTAGAATATTATAAAATTAAATTCAAAGCTGATTGGTATACAAAAGTTTATGGTAAATTTGTTTTAAGAACATTAACTGAATTTGGATTCCTTGGAGCATATAATCAAGCCAGAGGCTTGGTTCCTTTTGAAAGATTTTTTGTTGGAGGAGACGGAATGGCGAACTACTCAATGGACGGTAGAGAAACTGTACAATTAAGAGGTTACCCTAACAACTCCTTAACACCTGTAGTAAACGGAACACAAGCCGGAGCAACAGTATACAATAAATTTTCTATGGAATTGCGTTATCCTATAACTTTAAAAGCTGCAGCATCCATTTATGCATTGGCTTTTTTAGAAGCGGGTAATTCATTTGAAAACTTTAAAGCTTACAATCCATTTGACATCAAGCGTTCGGCGGGAGTTGGTTTAAGAGTATTCATGCCGGCATTTGGATTATTGGGAATCGATTTTGGTCATGGATTTGACGCCTTACCAGGTTCTTCAACACCAAATGGATGGGAAACACATTTCATAATTGGGCAACAATTCTAAAAAAATTGGTTTCTGATTTTCTAAAACTTTGCGTTATGAGAAAATATTTTTTATTTCTATTTTTAGCCACCATTGCTGTGAACAGCCTTAGTGCCCAAGCAACCCGAGGCAACCGGGTAGGCTTTATTGATATGGAATACATTTTAGAAAATGTAAATAGCTATAAAGAATCTAACGCTCTACTAGAAGAAAAAGCAGAGAAATGGAAACAGGAAATTGAAACTAAAAAACTAGAAATTAAGAAAATAAAAGAGGCACTTACTGCCGAAAAACCACTTTTAACAAAGTCATTAATCGAAGAACGTGAAACAGAAATTAGTTTTTTGGAAAATGATTTATTAGAATTGCAACAAAAAAGATTTGGCCCAAACGGATTATTAATGAGTCAAAAAGCTTTATTAGTAAAACCAATTCAAGATCAGGTTTTCACAGCTGTTCAGGATATTGCTGAAGCAAAAAAATATGATTTCATATTTGACAAGTCCTCTGATTTGAGTTTGCTTTTTGCTGATAAAAGATACGATGTTAGTGATCAGGTTTTAAGAATCATTACCCGCACAGAAAAAAGAGAACAACTAAGCAAAAAAGAATTAGCCGAAGAACAGGCTAAAGAAAATAAAGAAGATGCCCTTAATGATAATCCGGGACAAGCGGAAAGGCAAAAAATATTAGACGAAAGAAAAGTAGCTAGAGACAAAATCATAGCTGACAGAAAAGCGGCTGTAGAACAAAAGAAAAAAGAATACGAAGAACGAAGACAAAAAATACTAGACGAAAGAGCTGCTAAAAAAACTGGCACGATTTCTGAAACTGCTAAAAATGAGGTTCAAAAAGTTGCAACACCTGACACTCAAACCGAAGCAGAAGTAGCCAAACAAAAAGCAGCCGATGCGAAAGCGAAAGCTATTGAAGATAGAAACAAAACGATTGAAGATCGTAAAAAAGCATTAGAAGAAAGAAGACAACAAATACTTAACGAAAGGGCCGCTAAAAAAAGTGAAACTGTTTCTGAAACAGCTAAAAAAGCAGATAACAACAGTACTGTAAAAACCGAAGTTTCTAAAACTACGACTACAGATACAAAAAAAGAAGCCGAAGTAGCCAAACAAAAAGCAGAAGAAGCAAAAGCTAAAACTATCGAAGAAAGAAAAAAAATTATTGAAGATCGTAAAAAAGCATTAGAAGAAAGAAGATTAAAAATTATCCGAGAAAGAGACTCTATCAAAGCTGCTAGAGAAGAAAAATTAAAACAATAAATTAATTACTTAATATTTTAAAACCAATGAAACAAATTAAAACTTTATTAATTGCTGCTCTTTTCGTTTTAGGAGCAAACCAAACCATCAATGCACAAGCAAAGACTGCCCATGTAGATGTGAGTGAGATTATGTCAAAAATGCCTGCTATGCTTGATGCTCAAAGCCAATTGGAAAAATTAAGCACTACATACGATGCAGACTACAAAAAAATGGTAGAAGAATACCAAGCTAAATTGAAAAAATACGAATCTGAATCTGCTACTGTAACTGAGGCTGTGAA
This sequence comes from Flavobacterium flavipallidum, assembly GCF_038289905.1. NCBI lineage: Bacteria > Pseudomonadati > Bacteroidota > Flavobacteriia > Flavobacteriales > Flavobacteriaceae > Flavobacterium > Flavobacterium flavipallidum. The sequence goes on from NZ_JBBYHU010000001.1 coordinate 94,999, forward strand.
CACTGAACGTTCTAAAGAAGTACAAGACATGCAAAAAAGAATTGTTGATTTTAGAGACAATGCTCAAAAAGAATTACAACAAAAAGAATCTGACATTGTAAAACCTTTAATGGAAAAAGTGAGAGCTTCAATCCAAAAAGTAGGTAAAGCTAAAGGATTCCAATACATTTTAGATGGTTCTTCTCTTTTATTAGCTGATGGTCCAAACATTACTGCAGACGTTAAAAAAGACTTAGGATTCTAAAATTTAGAAACTTATAACATTAAAAAAACCGCTCACTCTTTATAGAAACATGAGCGGTTTTTTTATACTTAATTTTTAGGAAAATTAATTTCCAGCTATTAAATTTGTTTTAATGGATAACAAGCAACCTATAGGCGTTTTTGACTCTGGTATTGGAGGCACTTCAATTTGGAAAGAGATACATAATCTTTTACCTAACGAAAAAACCATCTATTTAGCAGATAGCAAAAATGCCCCTTATGGAGAAAAATCCAAAGAAGAAATCATTCGATTAAGCATGAAAAATACTGATTTTCTGCTTGACATGAATTGCAAACTTATAGTTGTAGCCTGCAATACAGCAACAACAAATGCCATAAGAGAATTAAGAGCAAAATACAACGTTCCTTTCATAGGGATTGAACCCGCTATTAAACCTGCCGCTATTAACTCTAAAACACAAGTAATAGGTATTCTGGCTACCAAAGGCACCTTAAACAGCGAATTATTCAACAAAACCACCGAGATGTTCTTTGAAACAAAAATCATTGAACAAATAGGCTTTGGCTTAGTTGAACTCATTGAAAATGGCAAAATCGATTCGCCAGAGATGGATCAACTCCTTCGCTCCTATCTAGAACCAATGATAGAAGCTAATATTGATTTTCTTGTACTGGGCTGCAGTCATTATCCTTATCTCATCCCTCAAATAAGAAAAATCATCCCCGATCATATTCAGATAATTGATTCTGGTTTGGCCGTGGCAAGACAAACACAAAACGTATTAAAAGAAATCGGTTTTAATCCAGGAAACGACAACGAGCCCATTTTTTACACCAATACCAATCCTAATGTTTTAAAAACAATTTTAGGCGGCACCTATGTTGTACAAGAAAAAGATTTTTAATCTAATTGATTTTTCTTTTCACAAACCAAATTCCATCCAAAGAAAGATTTACCGATATTTTATGGTAATTCTCCTTTATTAAACCATTACTTATTCTCCCTTTTTGACCATACGAATAGGATATATTAAGTGCTGAAAAAGTATTTTCTATAGGCAAAGTCAGTCCAAAAGAAACGGATTTACTTTCAATCCTTTTATGATCAACTTCCAAAAAACCTGTATCGTAATTTAATCCGGCTGAAAACTGAATTTTATCAAAATAAGTTCGGATGTTTTTTTCTTTTCGATAGGAAAGCCCCATTTTAAATTTTTCCTGATTCAAATAATTACCATAAATATCTGCCTGTTTAGTATCCACCCAAAAAGCCTTTTCATAATCCATCGTTAAATTTAAATTATTTCGAAAGTATTTACTAAATCCAGTTGTAAATTCAAAAGGCAAATAATAATCGTCAGTATCCGATTTTTCATTTGATTCTACGGTATTAGATGCTTCTAATTCGGCATTATAAGTCACTACCGACTGCACTTTAGAAGCATTAACTCTGGAAGGCGATTTAAAATTAGCTCCAATAGTAAAAGTCGAATCTATTTTAAATTGTCCACCTAAATTTAATCGGGCTCCATTGTATGTCGACTCTTTATCTATTGTGGTTACAGAATTAGCAATCACATATTCTCTGGAATCTTTAGTAGTCCCAAAAAGAATAGAAGTTGATAAACCTAAAGATAATTTGTTTCCAATTCGATGTGCATACGATATGTCAAAATTATTCAAACCACCAGTTCCTATAGCACTCAAAGTATACTCCTCATTACTGTCCTGAATAGGTAATTTATAGTCTGAAATTTTAAAACCAGCACTGGAATAAGGCTTTAACGCTAAACTCACTGCCGATTTAGGACTTAAAGGAAAAGCAAAAGCAATATGAGAAAACTGGATATTATTGCGATTTTCTTTTTTAGAAAGGTTTTGATACGAAGATTGAATAGCATTACCTCCTACATCAAACAGAAAGTGATTTTGATACATAAACCCTAACGATGCCGGATTCAAATTATTGATAAATCTACCAGAAGCTAAAGCTACTCCTGATGATCCAATACTGGGAATAGAACCAAAATCAGAATCATAAAGGCTTCCTAATCCAAAAATGGAATACGGAGAACTTGACAAACTTTGTCCGTATGTGCTAAATGAGACTAAAATCAAAAGGCTTATTATTTTGATTGCATTTTTCATCTAATAAGAGATATAATATATTTTCAATTGAATTTTATTTCCAGTGTTATTTTGGTTACCCAAAACCAAACGATTCACTCCATTAGAAATATTTGGAATCGTTAAAATCAAAGCCGATTTTGCATCTGATTGTTTAATCATTTCGTTGTAAAGAAAAGTTCCCAACGGAATGCTGTAACCTATATTTTCATCAAATTCATCTTCGGTTTTATTCAGGATAGCATAAATAGGATAACCGGAAGCCGAATTCAAGGTTCCTTTTATTCGATTCAGCTTATCAGCAACATAGACACTTAAGGAATCAGCGAGTGGATAAGTTTTAGAATAAGTGTTATTCACCGGGCGTATAATTAGCTTTGCATCTACAATCGTTCCCTTTTCGGTAATGTATCTTAACTCTTTAATACTAGGGAAATCAATTCGACACGCTAATCCCGTTCCCGATTGAATAAAAGATTTGTTTTCGGTTAGATTACTCGATAATCGTTCTGTTGTTCCGGGCAAATCTTTTAAAATTGTTCCTGTTCTATCCAAAGAAATACGATTAAATTGCTTCGTGATATCATCAATAGTAAATTCTTTTAATAATGATGTTTCTGACTCCGTTACTTTTTTCGAATAAAACAATTGTAATTTACTTGTTACTTTAAAGCCCATCACACAAGAAGAATTTTCAGAAATCGTGCGAATTGCTAATCCTTTAAAATATTCTACAAACTCATCTTCGGTGGTAATTTCTCGCTTCTTTAACCTTTGAAAAAGTGCATCTCCAAAAACAGCATCCATTTTTACAAAAACAGTATCCTGTCGGTTAGGTAATGGTTTAAAGGAAGCTGTACCTAGACTTACTGCATCATAATTCAAACTTGAATTATTATAAAAACTATCATCCTCAGTATTAGGTTTTACCTTTTGCAACAAACGATGTATACTTATCGACTGTACTTTAGTAGTATCATTGTAATAGTATTTATCCGGAACTAAAACCATTCTGATCGAATCAAAAACATAGTTAGCTCCTTCAGTATCTGAACTTGTAGTTTGTAAATTATAAGAAGTAGAAGTCAGTTGAAAATAACTATCCGATTTTACTTTCCCGAAAATAGGATCATCATAATTTCCTAAAAGTATTCGGCTTTGACCAGAGGTTTTCAATGAATCAAAATTAATTGTCGAAACCTCAACTGTAGCGGTATCAATTAATATCACCTTATTAGTCACCGATAAGTTATCAGAACCAACCACAAATTCACCTGCATCCACATCAGAATCACATGAAATAAATAGTATTCCCAAAAACAGCACTGTAAACAATCTGTACATAAAAATTTTTTGGACAAATATAGCAGAGCACTATCAACCAAGCCTAACAACATATACTATCGAGGATTTTACATCTATAAAAAGCTGTTTTTAATCTACAAAATCGAATAGGTTTTTCAAAAAGCATTCAGCTTTAAAATAAACCATTTTGTCTATGAAAAAGAGGCATCTATATATCTTCTTTTTTTAAAAAAGCTAATGAATATACTTTTGAAGCAATAAAAAAATAAATGAAATTAAAATATTATACAATACTGATTTTTATGATTTCAATTCTGAAAGCAGCTGGTCAAAATGGCTACTCATTAGAATTGAATCTAAAAACTGTTCCAACAGAAACATTAAAAAAAAATGAAACAGAAGCCAGATTCTCATTTTATAAAAATGTTGATGAGAAAAACAAAATCACTAACAGTACTGGCTATAAAAACACTGTCTTGAATTATAATTTAGACAATTACTATTCGGCTGAAAATAAAATAAATTTCAATCGAATAGAAAACGATCTGGAATTCAAACATCAATTTAACAAAAAAACAGCCTTGAATTTAGAATTGAAAACTGTAGCTGCTTTTGAAAATAATCTGGATTTTTCAGCTATCAATGTATTTGGAGGAGCAACATTTGAATATGCTTTCAATCAAAAAAATAATATTGAATTAGGTGTAGAAAGAATGAGTGTCTTTGGAAAAGCTACAATACTTCCAACAATCGCATTTTATAGTAAACTGAACGCTAAAACATCTTTTGAAGTAGGTTTTCCAAATTCAAGCATACAATATTCTAACAACGAACGTAACCACTTTAGCCTGACAAATTCATTTGATGGCGAATTCTACAAGCTCGATCAAAGCAAGACGATAAGTAACAATTTGAGAGCTTCTAAAATAAGTTTTTCTCAAATGACCACCACCTTAGAATATGAAAGAAATGTAGATAGAAATTGGTTTTTGAATTTTCAGGGAGGATACCAATTTAACAAACAATACACCTTGACCGATGACAAGGGGACAACAAAATTTAATTTCGATGCCAGTAACGGATACCTTTTCAATATTGGCATAAAATACAAACCGTAATAAACAAACTAAATTATGACTATTTTAAAAGGAAGAACATTAATTACCATGCTATTATTAGGTCTGGTATTTGTAAGTTGTACGAATAATGATGACGACGAAGAATTATTAGGTAACTGGATTAAAAAATCTTCATTTGATGGACCGGCCAGATCAAGCGCAGCAAGTTTCGTGATAGGTTCTTATGCTTATGTTGCCACGGGATATACCGGAGATGAATATTTAAAAGATCTTTGGGCCTATAATTCCGATGGCGATTATTGGGAACAAAAAGCCAATTTCACAGGAGTAGCCCGAAGTTCTGCTTCCGGATTTTCAATCGATGGGAATGGATATATTGGTTTAGGATACGATGGAACTAATAAGTTAAAAGATTTCTATCAATACAATCCTGACAACAATACCTGGACACAAAAAACTGACTTTGCTGGAACAGCACGCTATTCGGCGGTAGGTTTTCAAGTAGGTGGAAAAGGCTATTTTGGAACTGGTTACGATGGAAATTATCTAAAAGATTTCTATCAATATGATGCTAATTCTGACACCTGGACACAATTAAACGGTTTTAGCGGAAACAAACGACGCAATGCGGCTGTTTTTGTAATTGATGACAAAGCTTATTTAGGAACAGGAGTAAACAATGATGTATATCAAACTGATTTTTGGATGTTTGATCCAAGTACAGAAACATGGACCAGAAAACGTGATATCGACCAGGACGATGATGATGATGATTCTTACAATGACGATTACAACATTGTGCGTAGTAATGCTTCAGCTTTTTCAATGAATGGCTTAGGTTATATTGTAGCGGGAGCAAGTTCAAAAACCATTTGGGAATACAATCCTACAACAGATGTATGGAATGAAAAAACTTCGCTAGAAGGTTCAGGAAGAACTGACGCTATAGGTTTTGGAATCAACGAAAGAGGTTTTGTATTATTAGGCCGATCAGGTTCAACATATTATGATGATGTTTGGGAATTTAAACCTTTAGAGGAACAAAATGATGATGACAACTAGTAAACAGTTTCAATTCTTCCGGATGTCATTCCGGAAGAATTTTATATTCAAACAAAGATTTTTTATTGTTCTAATAAGCTTTACTTTGCTGTTAGCAGCCTGCAATAACAAACAAGGATTAACTCTGGAATCCATGAAAACTACTACTGGCTGGGGATATGTAATTAAAAACAACGATAAAATTATTATCAAACAATCCATCATTCCGGTCATTCAAAATGAAAAGTCATTTGAAACCGAAGCTGAAGCACTCAAAGTAGGCAACTTGGTTTTAGAAAAATTGAAATCTCAAACATCGCCTACAATTACAAAAAAAGATTTAATTTTATTGTCAATTAAAACCTAGATGAACTTAGAAGGAATTTCAAATAATAATTCTAACAAAATACTGATTCACAGTATCATTTGGTGCTTTTTAATAATTACCTCCTTACTCCCTTTTTATCAAAATTTCAGCCAAATCAATTCAGAATTTTATGTACAATGGTCTGCTGGTATTTTACTTTTTTATGCAAACTACTTTTATTTTGTACCTAAATTACTTTTGCAAAAAAAGTACACCGCTTATTTAGCAATTATCATAGGCATTGTTACGATCTTAACCACTATTAAAATATTCTATTTCAGCCCTGAATTTCATAGACCATTAATGGATCAAAGAATATTTGACATTAATGGAAAGGAAATTATTCGGGATAAAATGTTTCAAAAAAAACCTCCATTTTTCTTTAAATTTTTTCCTTCTTTATTTTATTTATTTATTGTTTCGATAAGTACACTAATCAAAACACTTTCAGAATTTTATACTAATGAACAAAACAAATTAATTTCTGAAACGAATAAAACCTCAACAGAATTAAACTATTTAAGAAAGCAAACTAATCCGCATTTTCTATTCAATGCCCTGAATAGCATTTATTCTTTAGCATATAAAAAATCGGATTTGGTTCCGGATGCTATTGTTACTTTATCTGAAATGATGCGCTACATGTTGTACGAAACTGACAACAAAGCTGTATCTTTAGAAAAAGAAATCAACTATATTAAAAACTATATCGATCTACAGAAGCTTCGATTAAACAACATTGAAAATATTTATTTAAACATTCACGGCGATACCCGAAACAAACTGATAGAACCTTTGTTACTGATTTCGTTTATAGAAAATGCTTTTAAATATGGAACCGATTACAAAGGAGCCGCTTTTGTAAAAATTAAAATTAGCATAGAAGCTAATATTTTGGATTTTTGGATTGAAAATAAAATTGAAAACCAAATTAAAGACCCAAACAACTCTGGAATAGGTTTAACTAATATTAAAAACAGACTGAATATTTTATATCCAAATGCACATCAATTAACGATTAAACAAATGGATAATAAATACAAAGTACATTTGAATTTAAAATTAGAAACATTGGAAAATTAAAAATCATGAAGTGTGTAATTATTGATGACGAGCCATTAGCGGTTGATCTAATTAAAGAATTTGTAAGCAAAGTAGAAAGTCTTGAACTTATCAATACTTTCAATAATGCTATTGATGCCATCGCAATGATTAACACTTCGAATGTAGATTTAATATTTCTGGATATCGAAATGCCTCATTTTTCAGGCATTGATTTTTTAAAGGCCATTGACAAAAAACCACTAGTAATTTTCACCACTGCATATTCTAATTATGCTGTTGAAGGCTTTGACTTAGGAGCAGTAGATTATCTGGTAAAACCAATCCCTTTTAACCGATTTTTAAAATCGGTTATGAGAGCACAACAACTGTTTCTTTCTAATAAAACTATACCAAATACGTCCATCGCAACAGCAACTGTTCCTGATAACGAACCTGATTTTATGTTTGTACGTTCAGAATATGAAAACGTAAAAATTAATTTTGCCGATATTTTATTTATCGAAGGTTTGAAAGATTATGTAAAAATATACACTTCAGATAATAAATACACCCTAACCTTAACCAGCTTAATCAAACTGGAAAACACCCTTTCCTCTAAAGGTTTTGCCCGAATTCACCGTTCTTATATTATCAATATTAAATACGTTAAATCGATTCAGAAGAACAAGGTATTGATAGCTGACAAACGTATCCCAATAAGTGAAAGCTACAAAAATGCTTTCTTTGAAAAAATTAATTTATAATTTATACCAAAAAAAATACGGCTCCCTAGAAAGGAAACCGTATCTAAATTAAACTTAAAATCTAAATTACAAACTTGCTTTTACTTCTCCGCAAGTAAGCATGTTTTTTGGATAGTATGGATTTTTTATGTCTTTACTATCACTTGTCCATACAGCACCAGTCATTGGACAAACTTGCAAATATAAGGTCTCATCAATAGCTTTATATTTAGCTGCCTGTTCCCAATATTTCACAGAAAGTGTTTCAAAAGTCTTACGTTGTTTATTAATATCTTTTTCTGCTGCAATAGCTGTAGCTAATTCAATAATTTCTTTTCTTGTAGTTGTGGCTGCATTCATTTGCACCAGCGTCAACTTTTTAAATTTAAAGTTCACCAATGCATTTTTAAGAGCCAAAGCATTTGTCGTTACTGCAGAATGATCTGAAAGTACAAAACTGTTTTTCAATGCTAGGTAATTCTTTGTAATTTCCTTTTTTTGAGTTTCCCTTTTTTCAACTAATTCAGGAGCTACTTCTTCCTTAGAAGTTATTTGTGCTTGGGCAACAAAGCCAAAGCAAAGTAGAGCGATAACTAAAATTTTTCTCATGTTGTAGGTTTATCTAATTTGGTAATAATTTTTTCAATATCTGATAGAATACTTTCAAAATGGTCTTTGTTCAATCCGGTTGTGTTATGCATTAACTTAACAACAACAGTTTTCAAATTCAATAGATGTTGCCTTCCATATAATCTAACATCACTTCTTTGTGCTGTGTTTAAAGCTTTACCAGGTTCAACTTCTTTAGGAAGCAACAACATTCCCATTTTTTCAATATAACTACGCTGAAGACTCCTTCTGTAAAAATCTATTTTTTCATTTCCTTTAAAATTCACCCAAACTGTTTGCTCTAAATCATTTAAAAACTCAGGAACAGTATAAGCCCCTTCAAACTGCATGGCTTTTAAACTAATATTATAAAGCATTCCAGAGCTCAATAACATATTTAAAACCTGATTTTGTTGCTCTGAAATCTGTTCTACTGTTTTCAGAGATATCAACTGATCTATTTCCTGTGGATACATCCACAATGGCGCTTCAAACAATTGTCTTCCAACATATCCAATAGCGGCTTTTACTTTTGCTTTTGGTACTGGCTGATTTACAACCGCTTTTTCATCGGTAGTTCTCTTAGTAATGTAGTTATTTCCAATATATTTCAGCACATGATACAAATACCTTGAATATTGTCCAACTACTGCTTTATGCATTTCTTCCAAATTATTATAAGGATCATTTGGCTGATACGTCCAAGTAATCAAATTTGGAACTACTCTTTTAAGATTTTTAATTCCGTAATCACTGGCTAGAACGGCATCATCTCCAAGATCTTCAGATTGACTTCGTGGATCTTCATCTTTTCCTTCTCCTCCAAACCATAATTTAGGATTAGCAGTTAAACTATCAGTAGTTAATTTGGCTAATATTTTTTCTTCTTCAAATTCATCTTTAGTATTTGGAAGATATTTATATCCCCACTTGATAGCCCATTTGTCATACATCCCTATTCGTGGATAAATTCCTTTAGGGCTGATATTATCTTCCGGCTGCGCTACATAATTGAAACGGGCATAATCCATAATAGAAACCGTATGACCATTAGCTTCAACCCATTTTTTATCGCGAAGTTTTTCTACCGGAGTAGCACTACTTGCCCCCATATTGTGTCGTAACCCAATCGTGTGACCAATTTCGTGTGAAGACACAAAACGGATTAACTCTCCCATTAACTCATCGTCCAAATGCATTTTTCTTGCTCTTGCATCTAATGGACCTGCTTGAATCATATACCATCTTTGCACTAATTTCATCACATTATGGTACCATCCTACATGACTTTCTATGATTTCACCACTTCTTGGATCACTAATTCTTGGCCCGTATGCATTTGGTGTTTCAGAAGCATAATAACGTATAACCGAATATCTTGCATCCTCTAAACTCATAGTTTTATCATCTTCTGGCCACTCTTTACCTACAATAGCATTTTTAAATCCTGCTGCTTCAAAAGCTTTTTGCCAATCGTTAATCCCCGCAATCAAATAAGGTCTCCATTTTTTTGGAGTTGCCGGATCAATGTAATAAACGATTTGCTTTTTAGGCTCAACCAATTCACCTCTTAGATATTTATTAATGTCTTTATCCTTAGGTTCGAGACGGTAACGTTGAATGATATATTTTGTTTGTGCACGCTGTTGTTCATCATCAAACAAAACATATTTATTAGCAAAATAACCTACTCTTTCGTCTGCGAAACGCTTACGCATAGGAACCTTAGGAAGTAACACCATCGAAACATTTAAGCGTAAGGTTATACTTCCGCTACTAGCTGTAGAACTTGTATATGTTTTAGTAGTCTTTACTTCAATATTAATTGGGAAAGCATCTATTTTTTCAATGAAAGTTTTGTCATCGGCTAAAGAAGATAGTTTTTTTTCAGTCTTCTCCTTGTTTTCAATAGTAAAAACAGGATTTTCTTTCTTAAAAACATCTGTTACCTCAATAACAACATTCCCAGTCTTAGGATTAATTGTTTTAATTGAAAAAGCAGCAACAATTGGATTTTCATTGCTACCAGCTAATGCTTTTGCCAAAGCTGAATTGGTATTTCTTACATCCTGTCTGTATTGTAAGGATCTTAAATAAACGGTATTATTCGCTCCTTTTTCAAAATATACGGTTTGTTCGTTGGCTTTTTCTCCTCCAAAATTCCCAAAACCTTCAGGTGTTGAAAGATATCTGGTTACCACCAAAATCTCTCTGTTAAACAAACTGTCAGGAATTTGAAAGTAAAATTTATTATCAATCTGATTTACTGTAAACAAGCCCGAAATGCTTTTAGTGCTATCTTTGATAATCTTATTATAGGGCTGTAGGCCCTTTGGACTTGTGCTGGTACTATCAGCTTTCTTTTCTGCCTGATTTTGGCTAAAACCATGCTGGTAAGTGAATACCAGCATAGTTACTACTAAAAATATTTTTTTCATTGCTATTAAAACGGAACTTGTTCGTCAGTATTTAATGTAAGTTTTGGATTTTTTGTCAAAGCTGACAATGGAAACGGGATAATATACAATCTCGAGTTAGGCTGTAAGGTATACGTTTGTTGCGGCACTGTTTTATTTACTAATGGAAACAATCTGGTAATTGTTTTGGCATATTCTGCCTCAGTATTTAATCGTTTTAAGTCAAAAAAGCGATTAAAACCAAACATTAATTCTTTTCTTCTTTCGTTGATAACCAGCTCCATTGTTTCTTTTCTGGTAGTTGGTACAGCTAAATTTATTGTTCCAGACAAAATACGTTTAGCTCTTAATGTATTTAAAATAGTAACTGCTTCGGTCAATTTATCTTCTCTGGCTAAACATTCAGCTAACATCAAGTATACCTCAGTGGTTTTCATTCCAACCGTAGGATAAAAGAATTTGGTGTATGCCATAGACCAATAAGCAGTATTAGATCCCTGATCAAGAAATGATGTATTTGTTGTATTGAAAAACAAATTAAAACGAGCATCATTAGTACCAAATAAATTTCTTAATTCAGGGCTAATGACATATTGGTATGCAAAATTCATTTCATTATAACCTGTCATATACTGATAACTAAGCACTTCAACATTATTTGCCGCCGGCACACTTACTACATTAGGACCACCCTGAGCACTATATGCCACCAAATCAAAAATTTGATTCTTATAGCTTAATGACTTTTCAGCAGCTTCTTTCGCTTGAGCAATCTCACGTTTAAACAAATGCACTTTGGCCTTAAAAGCATAGGCAAAAGCAAGTGAAGGATGATACACATCTAAAGGAGTTTCCTTTAAATATGGCAATGCATCCTCAATATCTTTTTGAATAAAATCATAAACCTGAGCTACTGTTGACTTAGAAGGTTGCGCTTCTAAATCAAATTTATCCATGATACAAATACCACCATCAGTTGCAGCAGTTTGTGGATCATATCCTTTAGCGTAATGATTTACCAACAAAAAATGATCATAAGCACGGTTTATTTTAGCTTCCGCTTTTGCCAATTGCTTTGTTGCCTCATCACCCTTACTATCGTCAACTAAAGAAATAATGGTATTCCATCTGTTGATATAAGTATACGCCTGATTATAAAAACTGGAACTTGTCATCAAAGAAACCCTATCAGTGGTTTCATCAAAAGTAAAATTTATAGTGTTGATATTTGGAGTTACTCCGATTACGTTAGATTCCTTCATCCACTGATCATCAGATAAATACTGAAAATTATTAATAGGATAACCTCTGTTTGGCAATGAAACCATCTCAAGAAATTCATCAGCATTTTCGATAATTAAAGCTCCTTTAGGAGTAATATCAGTATAACTTTCGCAAGAGATAAAACTTAACATCAAAAGCGAAAACATTAATATATATGTATGTTTCATTTGTTTAAAGAGTTAGATTAACACCAAATAAATAGGTTTTAGGCAATGGTAAATTGCGAATTCCGGAATTAGCAGAATAAACTTCCGGATCAATATGATTTCCGGCAGCACTCCAATACCAAAGATTATTTACCTGAAAAGTGAATTTTGCAGCATCAATTTTCAACTTATTCACAAAAGGTTTAGGAAAACTATACCCTAAAGAAATATTTCTCAATTTGATATAATCACCATCAACAACATTTACATCTGAATTTCTCCATTGACTACTAATTGTTCCGGCATAACTTCTTACGTTTTCAGCTAAATCAACGTATAAACGAGTATTCCCATTTGGGTTAGCATCCGTATAGCGGTTTGAAATTCCTGAAAGATTTACCGCATCTGAACTCATATCTATTGTCTCTTTACGCATAACATTTCCTCCTGAGAAAACAAACAGAAAGTTTAAATCAAATTGTTTGTACGAAAAACGCTGAGACAAAGATCCTGTATAAGTAGGCATCAAACTTCCTTTATTTACTAAGGCATCAGCATTTGTAATGGTTTTAATTGAGGTCGAAATTGGGTTTCCATTAGCGTCAAAAGTAATAGAAGGATTTCCGTTTTCATCTAATACATATGGATAACCATTAGTAGTTCCTCCATATTTATAAGCATATAAACTATTGTAAATATCATTTTCAAAAAAATAATCACCAGGTGCACTAACATATACAGAAGCATTTGATTGTGCACGGGTTATTTTTTTTACTGTTGTTTTATTAAAACCTAAAATAAGATTAGAACTTATACGAAAGTCGTTCTTTTTATACCAGTCAGACCCAATAGAAAATTCAAGTCCTTTGTTTAGCAAAGCACCTGCATTAATTCTTCTTGAGGTAGCCCCTACAGTTGGATCCAAATCTGTTGTTGCTAATAAATCACTACTATATTTGCGGTAAACATCTACACTACCTCTTACTAGATTATTAAAAATACTAAAATCTAAACCATAATTTGTTGTTTGGGTTTTTTCCCATCTCAGCATTGGATTAGGCTGTGCTGTAATGTTTATGTACTGTAAAGATTGATATAAGTTATCATTTCTTCTTGTAGCGGTCACATATGGACTTGTAGATTGATCAACATTTCCGTTTACTCCATAAGTTGCTCTCAATTTTAAAGAATTCACCCAACTTACATTTTGCATAAAATTCTCATTGCTGATGTTCCATCCAAAACCAGTTGACCATAATGGACGATTTTTATATTTGTCATCTACACCAAACAAATCAGCACGATCAACACGATAACTCCCTGTTACATTATACTTTGATAAAAATGTATAAGCAACCGTACTAAACATTGAAAAAAAACGATGTAAAACTTCCGTTTGTGTTCTTGAAAGCGCTCCTAAAGTTTTATTACTTCCATAGATATAACTTGCTACTCCAGTCTGGCTAAGATCTAAACTATTGATGACAGCAGAAGTTAGGGTAACAGGGTCATAACCATAACGTAATTGCTCAATTGTTCTTGGTACGAAAGTCTCACGCATTTCAAACCCGGCAACAGCATTTACAACATGTTTACCATCACCAAATTCTTTATTATAATCTAATTGATTTCTGAAAGTATAATTATTTGCCTGACTACTTAATTGATAATAACGCCCACCTGTAGAAAAACCGGTAACATAAGTATAAGCTTTTGTAGTAGTATTATATCCTGTTAATGCATTAATAGCGTAACGCATTTTGTACGAGTCAATATCATAATATTGGTCATTATCATTTTTTCTAACCTCATATTGAAATTGTGTACTAGCGCTTAAACCATCCCAGATCTTAGCCTGTAAATTAGCAAACGCTCTTATACTTACTGATTTCTTATTTGTAATTCCCTCCTGAAGTGCATCTAAAACATTAAAAGTTATTGGTTTAAATCCGCTCAAAGCCGCTATTTTTTCTGCTACAGCCGGATTAATAACGCTGCTAGAGGTAAAGCCATCTGTAATTCCAACAAAAGGAGAAATAACCTTATCTCCATTATCATCCGTTATACGTTCATAACGTTTTTGAATATCATAATTCCCAAAACTTGAATCTGTAACATCTTCAGTTCTATAGGTTGTATTCAAACCAACTACAGCATTTAACCAATTATTTAATTGAAAACTGTTTTTTGCGTATAGATTAAAAGCCTGATTTTCGTTGTATTTAATTCTATTTAAAGATTTATCATAATTTAAGGAAACATACGAATTCTGTTTATTAGTACTTCCTGAAAAAGTAACGTTATAACGTTGTCTGAATTCATTTTGCCAAACATTATCACGATAATCTTTATAGTAATCATTCTTTCTCCATTGAGCAATAGTGGCATCATAATCAGTACTACTAATTTTCCCTTCCTCTAAATTTCTGTTTAATTGATACAAAGGACTATAATATTTCATACTACCGCCAATATCACCATAGCTATTGAACATGGTAGCACTATTTGCATATCTAGCTCTTTCTCTGTTATAAACTGCCTGCTCAAAATCAATCATATCAGTTGTTGAGGCATAATTCATATCTCTCAAATTAGGTTTTGTAGAAATAAAGAAATCAGTATTGGCCGTTACTTTTAATTTTCCACTTCCTTTTTTGGTATTTAAAACGATAATACCGTTTGCTGCTCTGGAACCATAGATAGAAGCGGCAGCGGCATCTTTCAAAACATTTACACTTTGAATATCATAAGGATTGATTTCATCCAGTGTTAATTCAGTTGGCAAACCATCGATTACTATAAGCGGACTATACCCTACTTGCAAAGAAGAAAAAGTACCAATACCTCTTAAAATGGGTTTATCGGCTGCTGCGCCTGAAGGATTTTTTTGAAACATTAAACCTGAAACACGACCTTCTAATGCACTGGACAAACTAGCATTAATATTTTCATTTAATACTTTTTGATCTACACTGGCAATCGCTCCGGTTGAATGTGCTCTGGACAAAGTTTGATAACCGGTAATAACAACTTCTTTCATGTCGTTAATTTTCTCCTCAACAACTATGACCATTTGACCACTGCCGTTTATTGGATACAACTTATCTTCAATTGTCAACCCAGAGCATAAAATTTTACAATCTGATGGTACATTTTCAATAGTAAAACTTCCATCAATATCAGTTATTGCAGTTTTATTAGTCCCTGTAACTTTAACATTCACGCCTGGAAAAGGTTCATTTTTACTATTCAAAACTTTTCCTTGAATATCAATCAAAGTATTTCCCTTATTTTGTGATTTCACAAAAGAAGTTACTACGATCGTTTGATTTGTAAGAGCAAACTTTAAATTTTGATTACTAAAAATAAGATTTAGAACTTCATTTAAACCATAATTTTTAACATTCACAGTAACAGGTTTTGCATCCTGAAACATCTTTTGCGTGTAAAAAACTTCGTAATTGGCCTGTTTTGCAACTTCTTTTAGAACTTTTTCAAAGGGAGCTTCTTTAAAATTTATAGAGATTTTCTGTGCGTATCCGCTATAACTGCAGAATAATACCAGCAACAAACAAAATTTCCATAAATTATTTAAACAATTAAATCTAAGATTTTTTTTACCAAGTCTTTGACCAGGCCTTTTTTCTTGTAAATTAAATTTCATACATTTACATCTGTTTTTAGTTTAACATTAGTGAACAATCTATACTAACTATTAACTTTTTAACAACCAGAAGCATCGCAACTGCTTCTGGTTTTTAGTTTATAGTTATAATTAACCGGTTATTTTTATACTTATGGATAAACGATAATTGTTTTCCCTTCGACTTTAAATTTTATATTACTAAGTTCAAGCACTTTTAGTACCTCAGACAAATTTTTATTCATAAAAGTACCTCCATTAAATCTCACATCAGAAACATTCCCACGATACTCTACTTTTATCCCATACCAGCGTTCTAATTGTTTCATGACTGTTTTCAAATCGGCATTATCAAATTTAAAACGACCATTTTTCCAAGCCACAGCTAAATCGGTATCTACCTCCTTGACTTGGATTTTACCTAAAGTCCCAGAAACATTTGATTGCTGTCCTGGTTTTAGAACTACTCTTTCATTGCCATGAGACACTGCGACACTTCCTTCTAATAATGTAGTCTTTACAAATTTCTCATCATTATAATTATGGATATTAAAATGGGTACCCAGTACTTCTACCATTTGATTACCACACTTTACGATAAAAGGTTTGCTTTTATTTTTAGAAACTTCAAAATATGCCTCCCCTTCTAGTTCTACGATTCTTTTATCTCCATTAAATTGGGTTGGATATTTTATGGAAGAAACTGCATTCAAAAAGACTTTTGTACCATCTCCTAAAATAATATTATACTGCCCTCCTAGAGGTGTTGAAAGTGTATTGAAAGATGCAACATCTCCTTTTGTTTTATTTGCTTCAGAATTTATAATGTAAGTAACCACACCATTAGCACTCAACTTTACAGTAACTTCTTCGTCATCGCCCTCTTTAGCAATAGCTCCTTCTTTAGACACATCTGACAAAATGATTTGCTTTCCATTGGACAAAGTAAGAATACCTCTGTTTCCTCCAGGTGCAATATCCTGTACCTTTTGAACAACTGGATTAACTTGCTTCTCCGTTTTTGTAAAATAAAATATTCCTGTTCCTAAAACAACAGCTATTGATGCGGCAACAGCAACACGCTGCCACAAACTAATTACCTTAGTTTCTTTTTCTAATGACAGTTGCGATTTTAAATATTCATAACTATCATTAAGCTGTTGCTCACTTAACTGCAACTTACTATTAGAAACTTTATATAAATACCAAGCGT
Organism: Flavobacterium flavipallidum; assembly: GCF_038289905.1. Lineage (NCBI taxonomy): Bacteria > Pseudomonadati > Bacteroidota > Flavobacteriia > Flavobacteriales > Flavobacteriaceae > Flavobacterium > Flavobacterium flavipallidum. The sequence continues at coordinate 112,242 of NZ_JBBYHU010000001.1, forward strand.
CTAATTTATCTTTTTCTTCATTAGATAAAGTTCCGTTCTGGTACTTTTGAAGTAGCGTTAAAATTTCAGATTCATTCATAATTACAACAAGGTTTTTTGCCTTTTATAGTAGTAAGACAGTTATAAACAGCTTTTGTCATAGACAATGATAAAAAAAAATTAAAAAATCGTTAACAAAAGCCGAAAAACACCTATTTTTCATCAACTAATAGTTAATAAACAGTATGAAATTCAGACAAAAATTAACATAAACAACTAAAAAGACTTTAAACAAAAACGTTTAAAAAAGATTTTAGTTTTTGACGAAGTATTTTTACAGAATTATAGACCTGTTGTTTTGCTGTTTTATCAGTAATATTTAATTTGACAGCAATTTCATCATACGAAAGTTCTTCCACTTTTCTAAGAAGAAAAACTTCACGCATTTTTTCGGGAAGTAACGCAATTTCTTTAGCAATGATTGCTTCTAACTCTTTTTCTCTTAAATTAGAATCAGCCAATACATAAACGTTTTCGATAAAATCTGATATTGAATTTGAATAACGTGAAACTACTTTTTCATGAGCGATATAGTTTAACACTTTATTTTTGGTCGCTTTGTACAAATAAGAAGAAAGTGAACCTGTAATAATTAATTCATTACGTCTGTTCCAAATGGTTAAAAAAACATCCTGAACAATATCATTTGCTTCATCCTGATCTCCAAGTATCTTATAAGCATGATGGACTAAAAGTGTGGAATATCTTTCAAAAATCTCTGTAAAAGCCAACTGATCGTCCTCCATAAGGAGATTTAATAAAATACTATCAGCATATTCGCTATAAACAGACATTAATTAGAAAAGATTGAGAGTAAAACGCAAAAATACACATTTTAAATCAAAAATCTAAACTAGGCTTTTTGAGAAAGACAACAAGTAAATTGAATGGCTTATCAAAATAATTATTTCAAGTAAAATATTCCTTGAAAATATAGTTGTAAACTATTCTTCTTCCTTAAACCAACTGGAATACATCAGGTAGTTATTTGCAATACGTTCAATTTCTCCTGAAAAACTTGATTGATTTAATTCCTTTACCTTTTTAGCAGGAACACCAGCCCAGATAGAACCAGATTCAACTACTGTATTTTGAGTAATTACAGCTCCTGCAGCTATAATCGAATTACTTTCAATGGTACAATTATCCATAATTATGGCTCCCATTCCTATTAAAACATTATCCTGCACCACACAACCATGCACAATTGCATTATGACCTATAGAAACATTATCACCTATTATTGTTGGATATTTTTGATACGTACAATGGATAATAGCTCCATCCTGAATATTGACTTTATTGCCAATTTTTATGTAATTCACATCGCCTCTCACCACCGCATTAAACCAAACACTACAGGAAGCACCAAAACTTACGTCTCCTACAATAGTGGCGTTTTCAGCCACATAACAATCCTCAGGAATCAACGGTGATTTCCCATTTACTGATTTTATCAACATATAAATTAATTAATTGCAGGACAGTTACATTCGTATTTTTCGCGTTTACAAAATAAATTAAGTCCTAAGGTAATTTGATGAAAACCTCCTGTTCCAAATTTTACATCACCTCCTAAATGAGAATAAGTATAAGCAAACATGAAGTTATTATAATTCACTCCTACAATTGGTGAAAAAGATTGAAATCGTTGTCTGGAAACACCATTTCCATTATTATATTCAGCACCATCAAAACTGCTTCGATAAGACAATCCTCCCCATAAACTACCAAAATCCATGTTTTTATAGGCTTTCATATTAATATCGATTGCCTTTTGTTTCGTCGCATCATAATACTGAAACATAACAGATGGCTCCCACAATATTCTATCTTTATCTCCAAAAATATAACCTGAACTTAATATAAACTTTCTTAAGTTATCACTTTCTAACTGTGTATAAATATCTCTTCTGGTTTCTAAAAGTCCCTGAACGGTGGCGTGTACATAAAAATCTAAAAAATTATAAGACATCCCCACATCGACATTAAAATAAGAATCTTTTTGAATTTGCCCAAAGACAATTGGATCAAAATCTGTAAAAGTACTTTCATCTAACTGACTCTGGATTAACCCTCCGCTAATACCAAAAGACAACTGATTCAAATCAATTTCATCCCTTGAAAACATTAAATGATAAGCATAAGTAAACTTAACTCCTTTTTGAGAATGATATCCGTTTTTATCGTTAAAAAGAATAATTCCTCCTCCGGCTTTTTCACTTATTCTCCCATTAAAACTTAATGTTTGAAGTGAAGGCGCATCTTCCTGATCAAACCATTGTTTACGAGCTGTTAATCTCAATTTTGCACAATTGGAAGCCCCTGCCATTGATGGATGCAATAAGTAATAATTATCCGAAAGATAATCAGAATACACCGGAAGTCCCTCCTGTGAATATGCATACAACCCTACAAAACAACAGATTATGAAGTATTTAATTTTACTGTACATTGAAAAAAAATTAATCAGAATAGAAAAGAGATAAACAAACCCAGTTCAAAAACTAAAGTTAAGTTAATTTATTCATTAATAATTCAAATATAGTTAATCATAGAAAATAACTTTAGTAAATTTGTAAAAATTTACAAATATCATGACAAAAATAACCGTAAAAGAAACACAAAACCCAACAATATTAAAGTTTGAATTTGAGGATTTTATTACCCGAAACGAAAGTTTTGAGTTTAAAAACATCGACGAAGCGAAGTCTTCACCTCTAGCTCAACAATTATTTTATTTACCATTTGTAAAAACAGTTTACATTTCAGGTAATTTTATTGCAATTGAAAGATTCAGTATTGTAGACTGGAATGACGTAAAAGATGCTGTTGCTGAGCAAATTGAAGAATACGTAAACAAAGGTGGTGTAATTATCAATATTGATGAAAACAAAACTAAAAAACAACCGATTACTGTTTACGGAGAAACAACTCCAAATCCTTCAGCTTTAAAATTTGTGGTTAGCAGAATGCTAACTAAAAATGCTGTTGAATACAAAAATATTGATCAAACAGCTTCTTCTCCTTTAGCAAAAGAACTATTCAAATTCCCTTATGTTAAAGAAATTTTTATTGACGAAAATTACATTTCAGTAACAAAATACGAATTAAACAGCTGGGACGAAATCACTTTAGAACTAAGAACTTTCATCAAACAATATATTGAAAACGGTGGAATTGTACTTGATGACAGCGTTGTTATTAATGCTGAAAAACAAGAACAAATTAAAAATGAAGAGTTTGAAAAACTAGATGTTACTTCGCAACAAATTATCAACATTCTTGAAGAATATGTAAAACCAGCAGTAGCAGCTGACGGGGGTAATATTGCTTTTGAATCTTTTGATGAAGAAAGCAAAATAGTAAAAGTTATTCTTCAAGGAGCTTGCAGCGGTTGTCCTTCGTCAACTTTCACCTTAAAATCAGGAATCGAAAACATGTTAAAAAGCATGTTGAACGACAACAACATTCAGGTGGAAGCGATTAATGCTTAAAAACCAAATCACTATAAAAGCAAAAAGCGTTTCAATCGAAACGCTTTTTCTGTTTTATAAACTTTCTTAAAACTTTATTCCATTTTTGTATAAAATTTTTATCAGGTGTTTCCTTGATGAGATTCCTCCTACAGCGGAATTACAAGTTTATGTGATTATATTACTTTTTAGAAGTAGTTACCATAAAATCTTTCAAATAGTACGGCTCAAAATAAGCGACATCTACAAAATCATTTTTTAAGAATTTTTCAAAACTGAATGCGCTCATTTCTTTAGCAGACGGATAGACAATATCTACTAGAAAAACAAAATTTGGTTGACTTAGCACCTCTTTACATTTTGAAGCACAATCACCTATAAAATATAGCGTTTCTGCATATTCTTTAAACGAATCTTCAGAAATAATTTGGGCCTCAATTGCTCTTTTCAACTCTAAATCAGCCGAAAAAACAGCGCTATACACTTCCATTCTTCTGGCATCAAGCATTGGAATAATCAATCCTGATTCCACTTGAACCTGAGCAGCCAAAGCTTTCAAAGTATCTACAGCTATTAATGGAATTCCTAAAGCATAGCATAAACCCTTTGCTGCCGAAACTCCTATTCGTAATCCTGTATAAGAACCAGGCCCCTGACTTACTGCAATAGCAACTAAGTCTTTGTAGCTAATTCCGGCTTCTTTTATACTTTCTTCAATAAAAACATGCAACTTTTCTGCATGAGAATAACCTTCTTCGGCTATTTCAATACAAACAATCGTTTTACCTTCATTAGCAATCGAAACAGAACATTTTTTCGTAGCCGTTTCTATGTTGAGTATATACTTCAATTGTAATTTATTTTTTTTTGCAAAGGTCTAAAAAAAATCAAATAGCACTGTGATTAACCGGAAACTTATTTTTTAGTTTCTTCTGATTTAAGTTTCACCATATCACCAGAATTCAATTCTTTACTTACCGTTGTATATGGACCAGTTATGACTTGATCACCGTTTTTCACTCCGCTTAGAATTTCAATATTCGTCTCATCCTGAATTCCGGTTTTTACAATTTTTATTTTGGCCTTATCTCCTACTTTCAGGAAGATACACTCTAATTTTTTATCATTTTTAGGAACTACATTCTTTTCTTCTTTTGAATCAGGATTCTTTTTATCCGAAACTTTAACTGCGGTAGTATCTGATTTTACAACTACGGAACTAATTGGCACCGCCAAAACATTCTTTTTCGTTTTCGTAATAATATCTACAGTAGCCGTCATTCCTGGCCTGAAAGGAGAATAAGTTGCCGGTTTACCTTCTAATAAATCTGCATAGGATTCTTTTAAAATGCGCACCTTTACTTTAAAATTAGTCACCTGATCAGCAGTTAATGTGGAACTTGCCGAATTAGAAATACTGGTCACGACTCCTTTGAATTGTTTTTTCAAATAGGCATCAACTTCAACATTAGCCAAATCACCTTCTTTGATTTTTACAATATCATTTTCATTAACATCTACTTCTACTTCCATATTTGTCAAATTAGCCACACGCATTAATTCTGTTCCGGCCATTTGCTGTGTTCCTAAAACACGTTCTCCTAATTCTACATTCAACACCGAAATCGTTCCATCAGCCGGAGCATAAATACTCGTTCTCCCTAAATTATCCTTCGCTTCATTCACCGAGGCCGAAGCACTTTGAACACTATAATAAGCCGACTGACGTGTTGCTTTAGCGACTTCAAAAGAAGCAATCGATTTATCCCAATCCGACTTAGAAATAATTCCTTTTTCAAACAAAACCTTATTGCGTTCATAACTTGATTTTGCCTCCTTAAATTGCGCATCACTTTGGGTCAAGCCAGCTTTGGAACCAGACAATCCCGCCACAGTCCTGTTGAGACTAGACAAATACAAATCAGGGTTTATTTTCACTAATAAATCTCCTTTTTTAACAACCTGCCCCTCTTTTATAGGCAAATCAATAATTTCACCCGAAACCATCGAAGCTATTTTTACCTCAATTTCAGGCTGAATTTTACCCGTTGCCGAAACTGTTTCTACAATAGTCATAGGAACAATTTTAGCTATTTCAATCTCTTTAGCTTGATCTTTATTTCCCAGGACACCTTTTTTCCATAAATATAAAGTTGCCCCAAGAACCACAACTAAAACAGCAAGAAGGATATATTTCTTTTTCTTTGACATGATGCATCTAATTTTTTATGATAGGAATTCCAAAATAGAATTCTAAAATTTTTGTTTTAAAAATATAATCGTATTTGGTTCTTAACAGCTCTGATTGCGCTCCCGAGAGTAAAGTTTGCGACTGACTTAACTCGAATGCATTCATCAAGCCTACTTCAAATTTTTCTCTGGCATAATTATACGATTCTAACCTAGAATCCAAGGCCTGAACAGCAGATTCATACGCTTTCAAAGCACCTTTAGCATCAGTAAAAGCCGTGTAAACATTGCGTTGTAAATCCAATTCCTGTTGCTCTAATGCAATTTTAGATTTCTCAAAACTTACTTTAGATCGCTCTACATTATTGCGGGTTGAAAAACCATTAAAAATTGGAATATTTAACTGCCCACCAAAAGACTGTCCTTTGTTATCACTAAACTGATCAAAAAATTTAGGTGGCGCCTGAGTCCCTATAATTGCCCCTGTTGTGTTATCACGCAATGCCACATCAGCATAAGAAACACGGCTGTTAAAATTATAAAAACCTCTCAATGTGGGTTGGTAAGCACCTTTAGCAATACTCACATTTTTCTGAGCAATTTCTAAATTCGTCCGCGCTATTTTAAGCTCTACTCGTTCCTGTTTTGCCTTTTCATAAATATTAGTTGGCGTTTGCGACAAAATAGCCTGATCCATCTGAAATTTATCAGTATCATCAACATCAAAATTTTCAAAACTACCCAATTGCAGCAACTGAGCCAAACTTAATTTAGAAATCAATAAAGCATTTTCAGCAGTAATTATTTTTTGATTATCTGAAGCGATTGTAGCTTTTACATCTAACAAATCTCCTTTTGGTAAATTTCCGGCATTGATTAATTCCTGTGTTCTTTTCAATTGTTTTGTATCAATAGCCAGTTGTTCATTTTGAACCTTTAAATTCTCTTTATTGAAAAGCACCTGCAAAAAAGCATTTGCCACATTCAACGCAATATCTTCCTGCATTTTTTGCAATTGGTATTTGGATGCCAAAATCGAAAGATTCGCTTTTCTTAAATTATTTACATTTTGCAATCCCTTATAAATATCAACTCCAACATTGGCTCCAGCCGAAGTAAATTGTGTTGTTTGATTTTTCAAAAGTCCTGTAGTGATATCCTGATTCAAACCAATATTCCAGGAATGAGAAACCGAAGCTGACACACTAGGAAGAAACATTCCAAAAGCATCTTTTTTATCAATCCCAGCAGTTTGTGTGTCTAGCTCAGATTGACGAATGGATATATTATGTTCTACAGCATATTTAACACACTCTTCCAGAGACCATTTCTTAGACTGTCCATAACTAAAAAAACTAAGAAAAAGCATGAGCAATAAACTCCTTTGTTTAATTTGATTCATATCATCCGGATAAAATGAAGTAAAGTTACTACACAAAAATAATTTTTTATTAATTAACAACGCATACATCTTAACAAAACATTTCACAATATTAACCCAAAAAACTACATCAATTTAGCTTTATACTTTTTAGATAAAAAAATCAAAGCTTTTTCTAAATTTACAGCATCAAATCTATCAGATGAAAAAGACTGTCTTTCTAGCTGTTTCCATAATACTAATGACTCTTTGGAGTTGTTCCACTTCTCAAAAACTAGCAACTTTAAAACCGGAACCGGATGATGCCAGTCCAATTATTTACAACAATATCCCTTCATTTCTCAATTTACCTATCAATATCAAACTTAAAGATATTGAGAACAAAACCAATACTTTCTTAAACGGTTTAATTTACGAAGACAACAACATTGAAGATGACGATATCGAAATGAAAATCTGGAAATTAGCACCTATCACAATTAAAAACAGCAATGATGCTAATTCTGAAAAAATCACCACAATTCTTCCATTAAAAGCTACTATCAAATATCGAATTGGTACCAAAACCATGGGTGTTTCACTTTACAACACTAAAGAATTTAATCTAAACGGAATTGTAACCCTTAATAGTAAAGTAAATTTAAACAACTGGAAACTCAAAACAATTACCGAATTAACCTCTCTGGATTGGAATGAGAGTCCAACTATGACTGTTTTTGGCAAAAACATGCCGGTCACTTATTTAATTAATCCTTCCATAAAATTATTTAAATCAAAAATTGAAAAAAAAATAGATGAAGCAATAGAAAAATCAACTGATTTTAAACCAAATGTATTCGCTGCTTTAGAAAAAATTTGCACTCCGTTTCAAATGAATGAAGCCTATGAGAGTTGGCTAAGAATCGTTCCATTGGAAATTTACTCTACAACTTCGCATCTTAAAAATGATTCTTTTTTATTGCAAATGGGAATCAAATGCAACATGGAAACTATCGTTGGACAAACACCTGAAACCAAATTTGACAGTAATAAAATCACTTTAAAAACAGTAAGTAAAATTCCGGATCAAATCAACGCCAATATCGTAGCTGTTTCAAGCTATCAGGATGCTTCGAGAATTATCAAGAAAAATTTTTCAGGGGAAACTTTCAGTTCCGGCAAAAGAAAAGTAACAGTTCAGGATGTCTCTGTATGGCATAAAAGCGGCAAAATGGTCATTGCTCTTGATTTAACAGGTTCCCTAAACGGAACTGTCTATTTAACTGGATTTCCAAAATACGATGCCGCTAAAAAAGAAATCTATTTTGACGAACTCAACTATGTTTTAGACACACAGAACAAATTATTACGAACAGCAAACTGGCTTGCTCAAGGATTAATCTTGAAAAAAATTCAACAAAACTGTCGTTATTCCATCAAACCTAATTTGGAGGAAGGCAAGAAAACCATGCTCAATTACCTAAACAATTATTCACCTATGAAAGGGGTTTTTGTTAATGGAAAAATGGAGGATATTCAATTTCAAAAAATTGAATTAAGTCAAAATGCGATCATTGCTTTTGTAAAAGTAAATGGACAAATCCATATTTCGGTAGACGGATTAGAATAAATCTATTCCGTTTTGGATTTGGTTTTTCTCATTTTGTAGACAAAATAACCCACAAGGGCCACTAATAAATAAGGAATAACCATCAGGTAAACAATTCCGTCATTTACAGCTTCTGCCTGTTTTATATTGGCATCATTAGTTAATGCGGCTCTACACATAGCGCATTGCGCATAAGTTGCAATTCCAAAAAACAAAAAACAAATTCCAAAAAACATGGTCATAGTTTTGGAATTTAGGATTTGAATTCTTGAAGATTCTACTCTAACTACTTCTAACTTCTGACTTTTAACTTTAGTGTGCATAATAAGGAGCAATCATTAAATATACTATCACACCTGTTACTGCAACATACAACCAAATTGGAAAAGTAATTTTGGCTATTTTTTTATGTTTATCGAATACTTCTGCCAGAGCACGTACATAAGTGATTAAAACCAATGGAATAATAGCAATTGACAATACAATATGCGTCACCAAAATAAAATAGTACACATATTTAATAATTCCTTCACCTCCAAATTTAGTCGAATCGGAAGTCATGTGATAAGCCACATACATCCCTAGAAAAGCAACTGAACAAGCAATTGCAGTTTTCATTAAATTTTCGTGTAACTTAACGTTACCATTTTTTACAGCACGTACTGCCAATACTAACAAAATAGCAGTTATTCCGTTTATAGTAGCATAAATTGGAGGTAAAAAAGATAATGGCTCTACATCATAACCCAACTTTCTTAAATTAACCCCAAAAAGCAAAGCTACTACTAATGGAATAGCTACCGATAAAACAACAATCCACTTATTATATTTTGTTTCTAAATTTTGTTTTTCCATGATTTATTCTGCTAATAAAATACTTATATCTTGTTGAATGTCTCTAACTCCTGCTTTTTCTAATCCATCATAGTATAAAATTGGATTTCCAAATTCATCTTTTCTACAACGAATATTACCATTCTTATCGATTAAAGCAAACATTCCTGAGTGTTCAAATCCACCATTAACTTTAGCATTTTCTCCGGCATAAAGATTAAATCCTTTGTTGGCCAAATCAAAAATAGTTTGCCTGTCTCCTGTCAAAAAATTCCAATTTGATGATTTAACACCTAGCAATTGTGCATGATCTTTTAATACTTCAGGAGTATCATGCATAGGATCAATAGTTATAGATACAATTCCGAAATTAGGATTGCCAAAGAATTTTTTTTCAAGGACTAACATACTTTGGTTCATTTTAGGACAAATAGAAGGACAAGTGGTAAAGAAAAATTCCAAAACATAAACTTTTCCTTTATAACTATCATTATTTATCTTTTTCCCATCCTGATTTGTTAATTCGAATTTAGGAGCTGGACCTATTTTTTCCAAAACTCCTTCAGCATCAGCAGAAGAGGAAAGTTTATCTAAACGATCGGCCTTTACAACATTACTATTTTGAACACGGTTAATAATTTTAGGCACAGCATAAATACCGAAAATCAAAACTATAAATGCGATTCCAATAAAGGATTTATTTTTTAACATAATAAACTATTTACAATTGTTTAGTCGCGTTATGATTCTTTTTTAAAGCAGCGCGATATTCATACAGAATTACTTTAAAATCATCCAACATTTCATTACTTAACTCAGATGGATGAAAAGTATCATAACCTTCTAAATATTCTTTCTTGTCTTTTCGACCTCTCAAATTTCTTTCTTTGTCAATTATATAAACATTAGAAGTTCCAAAATTAGCATCTAATTTATTAACTAATTTCAGTTGAGAATAAAACGTATTGATTTCCTCAGGAGTAGTAAAAACAAAATGCCAGTGTGAAACATCCGTAAAATCATCGAAAGCATCCATAATATTTTCAACATCTTTTTCAGTTCCTAAAGGGCAAACCATCACAAACTGTAAATCTTTGAAATTATGATATCGTTGGTAAATTTTCTCGTTTAGATTAAAAAGATTCCCTCTATTTTTCAAAATTTCAGTACCCGAAAAACCTAGTATCGTAATTTTATTATTTAAACTTACTTGCTCCCCTTTTAGAGATTTCCAATTACCTAAGTCAGCAACTTTAGACGTAATTGTAGGTAATTTGGTAAAACTATTAACTCCCGAAGCAAAAAACAGATATGCAACAATTGGCAATATAAAAAGGGAAAAAAGAACAATATTTTTCTTCATCAGGAAAAGGGTATTTATAAAGTGCAAAAATAAAAAAAGGCACGCAATGCGTGCCCTTTTTTTGAATTAATATAGTGTTAAAAATTCCATTTAATAGTTGAATCTTTAAAAACCCCATAAATATAATCCCCTTCAGTCAACAGAATGAAAAGTAAGTATAAGACAAGAAAAATAATTGGTAAAACTATAGACCATTTAAGACTTGATTCTTCACCTTCTAAGTGCATAAACGCCCATACAATATAATATGCCTTAAAAATTGTAAGTCCATAGAATATCCAATTTAACAAACTCATACCAAGTAGATATCCTCGGTGTAAAGCATCCGGTTTGTAAATCCCTAAAATTACCTCTATAATTGTAACTACTGATAAAATTGCAAATACTTTCCAAATTCTACCTGCATTTGATTCATGTGCATGTGCCATAATATAAAACTTTAAAAAATTAAACTAGATAGAAAACTGTAAATACAAATACCCACACCAAGTCAACAAAGTGCCAGTACAATCCAACTTTCTCTACCATTTCATAACTTTTTCTTTTCTCATATGTTCCTAACAACACATTGAAGAAAATAATGATATTAATAATAACTCCAGAAAATACGTGGAATCCATGGAAACCTGTAATAAAGAAAAAGAAATCAGCAAATAATTTATTTCCGTATTCGTTTCTTACTAAGTTAGCTCCTTCTACTACCAAAACAGCATCTTTCAATCTCGCTTCAGATTCTGCTCTTGAAAGAATTGTTTTTTGTTTGTCTTTGATTACTTCTGTTCTAATTAAAACATCAGGGTGTGCTTTAAAACCAGCTTGTACTTCAGCTACTGAATAAGAAGGCAAAGCAGCTTCTTCTTGAAACCATGTACCACGACTTCTTGACAACTGTGCTCTTTCTTCTGGCAATTGAACAGCAAAATCAGCTAATGCAATTTGTTTACCATCTTTACCCACAAACTGAAGAATACTTCCTCCTTTTGTTTCAACAGCTCCATATTCTCCGTTGATAAAGTTTTTCCACTCCCAAGCTTGAGAACCAACGAAAATTAAACCACCAATAATGGTTAAAAACATGTACACAATAACTTTGTTTTTTTTCATTTGATGACCTGCATCAACAGCTAAAACCATTGTCACAGATGAAAAAATCAAAATAAAAGTCATAAATGCAACATAATACATTGGAGCATTAACCCCATGCATAAATGGGAAGTGAGTAAACACTTCATCGGCCAAAGGCCAAGTTTCAATAAATTTAAATCTTGAAAAACCGTAAGCCGCTAAAAATCCAGAGAAAGTCAAGGCATCAGACATGATAAAGAACCACATCATCATTTTACCATAACTTGCTTTCATTGGCTCATTGCCGCCTCCCCAAGTTGTTCCTTCGTTATTTGCAGTAGTAACTGTCGCTTCCATAAAAGTTATTCGTTAAAAAGTTCCCAAATTTACGTTTTTTTCTTATTTAAAGAAATATATAAATAAAAATAATAAAACCCATAGTAAATCCAAAAAGTGCCAGTACATTGCACCTAGTTCTATACCAAGAGTTTGAGTCGAATTGTATTTTTGTTTAAAATGATTATAAATTATAATTAAAAGCGAAATTAACCCACCTGCTAAGTGCAACAGGTGCATAAAAGCAATAATATAAAGAAAAGTCACCGTTATTGAACTCCCCTGTCCTGTCAAGTAATAACCACTTTCAATTATTTGTCCGAAACCAGCAAATTGAGAAATCACAAATGCAACTCCTAACACTAAAGTAGCTACAAGCATTAAAGTAGTCTGACTTCGATCGTCTTTTTGAATCGCTTTTTTAGCTAAATGAAAAGTAATACTACAAGCAACAATCAAAATCGTACTTATATAAAAAGCCATTGGCAACTGAAAATTATTCAACCAGTCTACTCTTGACTTACTCACAATGAAAGCACTGGTCAAACCAGCAAACATCATAAACATACTCACCATTGCAAACAACAAAATCATCTTAGCCGACTTTGCGCTGCGTTGTTTTTGCTCCTCTGCTGTTATTGTAACACTCATAACTATCTTAAAAATTTATCTATTATATAAACCAATTGTAATAATGAAATATAAGAAACACTCACCAACATTAATGTTCTTGCAGCTTTTGATGTTTTCAACTTATGAAGCCGCACCGCATAATACAACATCCAAAGTCCTAATAAAAATACCGCAACGGCTGCATAGGAACTAATAAATAGTTTCCCGGTATAACCTAAACAAGGCAACAAAGAAGCAACAAGCAACCATACTGTATACAAAATTACTTGCATAGCAGTTCCATTATCCTGTTTCCCTGTTGGCAACATATAAAAACCAGCTTTTGCATAATCATCATACAAAAACCAACCTATAGCCCAAAAATGTGGAAATTGCCAGAAAAACTGAATCAAAAACAAAGTTCCAGCTTCAATTCCAAAATCACCAGTAGCCGCTACCCATCCTAACATAAAAGGAATCGCCCCAGGAAAAGCTCCCACAAAAACCGATAAAGGCGTAATAGTTTTAAGCGGTGTATAAACACAAGTGTATAAAAATATAGATATAGCCCCAAACATGGCCGTTTTAGGATTGATCATGTACAACAAAACCAAACCAATAACAGTAAGCAAACTTGCAACTACCAAAGCCAACCCAGAAGACATTCTGCCTGATGGTACAGGACGATTCTTTGTACGATCCATCAACACATCCAAATCCTTTTCAATCACCTGATTGAATGCATTTGATGCTCCCACCATACAATAACCTCCTATACAAAGCATCAATAAAACCAACCATTGAAAAGGCTGTTCATCATTAAAACCTAAAAGATAGCCTGCTATAGACGAAAACAACACACTAATAGCTAATCCTGCCTTAGTGATTTCTTTAAAATCGGTAAAAATAGATTTCAGGGAAACTGTAGTTGTAGTTGTGCTCAATGCCGTTTTCATTAGGTTTTTGTAAAACTGCTGCAAAAGTAACGCATCAAAAGGGAATTGACAAAAATCTAATCATAAAATATTGTTGAAGAAAAATTTATGGTTCTCATAATATGTAGACTTTTTTTAAGTAACTAAATACCAATTCTATATTTTGTAAAATTTTTCTATATATTTGAATTAAGCAAAACAAAAAATTATCACTATCAGAAAATCAAAAAGAGAATTTATCATAGTGATTAAGCCATTTCTAAAACGAGTAGACAAAAATTAAAACAAAATTAGAATGAAGAAAAACATAGCAATCTATTTAATGCTTTTTTTAGTCCCTTTATTAAATTTTTCACAAAGCAAATTTGCCGTTCTTGGAGGACTTAATAATTCTTTCTTAAGTAATGGTTTTTTAAAAAATCCACCTATTGATAAAACTTTTGGAATACATTTCGGAGCACTTTATGAGATCAACCTCAATGAAAAAATTGCTTTTAGACCAAAATTAGTTTTTTCTCAACAAGGTGATAGAAAAAAAGGTCCTGGAGCTTCTTTAAGTATTAACGATAATAGTTTAGATTACAAACTTAGTTACATAAACATTCCTCTCAACTTTAAATTCTTCTCCAAACCTTACATTATTATTGGTCCACAATTTGGTTATCTATTAGACGTCAAAAAAACAGATAATGATTTTGGTAATATTGATAAAAAAATTGATTCAGGATTAAATTTGGGATTTGGATATGAAATCAACAAGATTTTTATTGAGTTTAATATGTATCAAGGTTTTACAAAAATACTAGAATTTGAACCTCCTCTCAATAGTAATAATTACAATCATGGAGTTACTAACAGCCTTTTACAAATATCTCTAGGTTATTATTTTAAATAAATTTCGCTAACATTTTTTAAAAACAACATCTGATTTCACAGATTTGCAATCATTACCATCAACTTATAGAAATACTTAATAAGTTTGCTTCGTGCCTCTCAATGGTTAAATACAGAGAAAACAAATGACTTAAAGTCAAAAAAATCAATAATCAAAATACCAATTAAAAATATCCGAGCGCAATCCAATAGAAAACCAATTCGTACTTTCTTTGATTGTAGTAGCAGTATTTTGCATTGGGTTAAAATCTCTATAGATATAACTCGCAAATAATTTCAAGTTAGACGAAGGGTTAATTAAATAACCACCCTGAATGTCGGTCATAAAAAATTTAGCTTTATTACCCTGTCCTACTAGCACCCCTGAATCAGCATAGCGCTCTTCATCATAATCACGGTAAATATTCGTTCCGTAATTAGAATTCGCTCCTGCAGCTGCAAAATCAAATCCTCTAACCGCAGCTGTTAATTTAAAATCAGCAAACCATCTTCCCTGGTGGTAGCGGGCAATAGCGATGAATTCACCAAAATTAGCCCCCCATTGATGTCCTAAACTTTGATTGTTATGACCGTAATTGGTAATTGGTTCACTGTGCGAATACACATAAGGCCTTACACGGTTGTACTCCAGTTGCAATAACAAATTAGGTACATTGAAAGCATTATAATACTTAGCACCTAACTGATAACCATATTTATTTTTCCAACTATTATCGCCTTCTTTGATATCATTCAAAGAAAACTCGTCTAAAAGAAATTGTCCGTAAAAATTAATTTGATTGTTCCATTTGTACTTAAATATCAAACCAAGCAAAGCATTCCCCGACTTAGAAGAAGACCCAAATTCAACAGCACGGTAAAAAATAATCGGATTAATAAAACTGGCATCAAATCCTCTGTCATTACTATTCGTCCACACCACCGATTCGAAGAAACCTAAATTTAATCTATTCGAAACATTCCAACTCAAATAGTGATTGGCCATAAATTTAGTCGCATAGGTTTTATCAACCGTCACTTCCGGACGAATATCTTTTAACCACATGAAAGTATTGGTATATTTTATCTTCCAAAACTTAGTATTCAACTTAAAATAAGGATACGGACTCGCCCCATCGCTTTCTAACAACGAACGGTAACCATCACCAATAAAATTTCGACCATAACCCAATTGCATATCCATAAATGTATTGGGAGCAAAAGTGATATTGGCTTCCGCCAAAGGAAAATCGTAGGCATCGGTTTTAAATTGTTTAGCAATACCAATACCCGGAATTACCGCAGGATTACCACCCGAAGGTTTTATAGACGCCGCATATTGATTATAATAATCAGCAAAACGTCCCTGACTTTCAAAAATAGTTGTGGTAAAATTAATTTTACTTCCTAAACCACCTCTAAAATTCATGGCTCTTGTATTTACAAATGTATTTACCGATTTATTCCCTGAAGCCCTTCCAAATTGTAAATCCAACACAGGATTCAATGTAAACCAATAATCTTCTCCTTTAATTTCAACAGTATTTTCATTCCATAATTTTCTGGTCCACCAGTCGGAAGCAGGTTTCTTCAATTGTTCATTGATTTTTTTAAAATCAAAATATTTAGAAACTTCAGCATACGTATACGGTTTTGAAGCCGTATGATTATTGCTTCCTACTTTATTTATTTTAGCATCAAACTGCGCATAATAACTATGTGAAAACGGAATATTTAAATGACTTTCAAACTCGGGATTATTGTATTTATGATACACAATAGAATCTAATTCCGTCAATTGTTGGGTTGTATTTCTAAGAATATCCGCTTTAGCTAGATTCTCTGCTTCCAATGTTGCAACACTTTTTAAAGGAATTGCAATAGTGATATTATATTTCGAATATTCCGGTTTTCCATTGTAAGTTGCCGGGGTAATTTTTGGAAATTTAGCAAAAACTCGTTTCGTTTCTGCTATTAAATTCTCATCAACAGCATTCACATAAATTACCTTGAAAAAACCATTAGCATCTACTTCAAAAAGCACTTTTACATTTCCTTGGAAATTATTTCGTACCAATTCTTCAGGAACAACAAAATTTTGAAAAACAAACTCCTGAACTTCGGTATAAAAACAATTTTCTAATGCTTTATCCTCTAAATTAGTGCAAGATGAAAAAACAGGAAATCGCTCAGAAACCAACAGTTTATTATTTTGAGCAAAACCCAAAACACCCGTAAAACAAAACAATAAGAACAGTCTAAATTTATTCATAAGTTTTTTAATCGTTTTAATATCCTTCTTGATTATACCCTCCATTGACAATTGCTTTTGCCGATGAAGTCCCTATCCGTTTAACTCCCAGATTAATCATTGCTACTACCTCTTCGTAAGTCCGAACACCTCCGGCAGCTTTTACAGGAAGTGGTGAAGCATTTTCTAACATCATAATAATTGATTCTTTGGTTGCTCCATTAGGTTCATTGTTTGCTGTTTTGTAAAATCCGGTTGAAGATTTCACAAATACTGAGGAATAATCTGCTTCTTTAAAATGGGCTATAACCACATTTTTTATCAAAGCCGATAATTGAATAATTTGTTTATCCGTCAATGCAGCTACTTCAATAATCCATTTGATTATTTTATTATGTTCCAATACCAATTGGGTTCCTTTCAAAATTTCTTCTTTTACTAAATCAATTTCGCCATTTTTAAAAGCCACATAATTACATACAAAATCCAATTCATCAGCTCCATCTTCAATTGCCTGAGCTGTTTCTTGTAATTTAATTTCAATCGAAGAATTCCCTTCTGGAAAATCAATCACCGTACCCACAAGAACATTTGAGGAAGCCTCAACTATTATTTGTTTAGCTAAGGAAACCATTTCTGGCCGAATCATAATCAGCTTAAATTTTTCCTGAACTGCTTCCTTGACAAAAGTCTTCACAACTTCCTGATTTTGAATTTCATCTAAACCAGCCTGCGAAGCTCTCTTTAAATAAGTGGAATCTATAAATGATCTAATATCCATCAATTGTTGCTTTTGTATGATTGGCGCATTCGCAAAAATACATTTATATTTCTAATCCCTTAATAGTTGTAAAATATTCATCTGTTTTAAAACAAAAAATCCTGCCAAGGCAGGACTTTCTATTTAGGGATATGACTTAAAAAATCATTCTTATCAAAGAAATAAATACATAAAACGGCCAAAATTGATCCAGCCGTATTTGCAATAACATCCGAAATATCGCCATTTCGATAAGTTGTAAAATAGGTTTGAAACAATTCTATGGCGATTCCAAAAATAAGCGACATAACAAAAACTATCACTAACAACTTAGAACGACTTTGTTTTTTAAAATAAAAACGAAATGCATAAAACCACAACACACTAAATACAAAATAAAAAAAAGCGTGCATGTATTTATCAATATAAGAAATCTTGATTTCAGGCATCTCGCTTATTCTAATCAAACAGAGATACAAAATCTCTGCAGCCCAAAATACAGCTGCACCTAAAGTGATTTTCTTAAGCACCTATAAGTTCTTTATAAGCTTCAGCAGACAATAAAGAATCAATTTCAGCTACATCTGAAACTTTTACTTTAATCATCCAACCTTCTCCGTAAGGATCTGAATTTACTAATTCAGGAGCATCTTCTAAACCAGAATTAAATTCAATAATTTCCCCTGTTAAAGGAAGAAACAAATCAGAAACTGTTTTTACAGCTTCAACTGTTCCAAAAACTTCATCTTTTTCAAGTGTTTGATCTAAAGTTTCCACTTCAACATAAACGATATCACCCAACTCTTTTTGAGCAAAATGAGTGATTCCTACTGTAGCAACATCTCCTTCGAGACTTACCCATTCGTGGTCTTTAGTGTATTTTAAATTTGCCGGTATGCTCATAATAATAGTATTTAGAAATATGAAAATTATTTTTTGGCAAATGTAACAATCTTCAATTTAAATTTTGTCTCGTTTTTATAAATTAATTACCAAAATTATATCTAAGTGTAAATCCGGAACGAATATTGGTTATTGGATAGGAAGTTGATATAACCGCTTTAGAAAATGAATGATCATAATAGAAAATAGCTGTCAGATTTTTACTAAACGAATAATCTGCTGTTACTTTGAGTGACCATAAATTTTGCCCACCTCCCAATTGATTATTATCATAATCTAAATAACGTACAATGGTTTGATTGTTTCTATACGACAAATCAGCCTTTAAATTAATATCTCCTTTGATAACACCAGTTGGATTATCCGCAAGTCTTGATGAAAAAATTACATTTTTAAATCGATAACCTAAACCCATAATATATTCCACACCTTTAACTTCAGTCAATAAATTATTATCAAAACTCATTGACAAAGCACGGTCTCTTTTAATTTCGGTTAATACTTTTAATGAATTTTTTAACTCAAAATCCATTCGAACAAGCGGATTAAACTGCTCCACTAAATTGACATTTGAAATTAAAATCTTGTTATAAAAGTTACCACTATCATCCACTCCGCCCGGATTATTATCATAATCAAAATTAGACCTAAACTGATTAATTGTATAAGAAGCTCTATATCCATGTTGCAATGAGAAACGTTTGAAATTCTTTTTAAACATTTCATAACGCATCAAGCCGTTGTACTTTATGGTCCAGTTTGGAATTGGGAAACTTCTAAACACCCCTTTAGAAACACTCGATGCATCAGATCCAGTATAAGCAGCAATAAATGCCGGCAACAAAACCGACTGATTATTTTTTCCAAAACCAATTGGATAACCTTCGTTATTTTGATAAATATCTCTTTTCTTTTTATCGGGATCATTATCCGGATCAATAGGATCAGCCGGAATTGGATTTAAAGCATCTCCATATCTTGGAATGACACTTCCTGCCCCATAATAATCCTCAGCCAAACGATTTGCAATGATTAATCTATTACTTCTAAAATCATTAAAAGCTGCTGAAAAATTTTCATCACTTTGAGAAAAAGCCGTTTTAATTAACATCGTTGAGATAGAAAACATACCATAATTATATGGTGAACGTGAATTATAAGTCCCATCAGAAGCAACATCATATTGCTCTGAAAAATTCTCTGAAAAGGATCTATCCATACTCAAATCAATTTTGAAATCCGGAAATAAATCCACATTTGCTGTAGCTCTTAATGTTTTATTAGTCACCTGAGTATAATTTTGACTAAAATCTTGATAATTAGTCAACCATCCGTTTTTAGCAGCCTCATAACGAACATCTTCCTGACTACCAAAAATAAATCCTAAAGAAGGTCTTGACGAACCTAAAAAGCCTATACTTGGAGTATAACCAGGTAACAATGTTCCGCTATTTTCAGAATAATTAATCTGAACGTTTTTAATACTGGTTAAAACACCTAAAACACCATCAACAAACTCATTGGACTGCAGCTGAGGTTTTGGTGCAGCTGTAATCTTCTGCCCAGGTTTAGGCGCAACGACAGGTGCTTTTCTAACAGGTGCAGACTTCTTGGACAAACCTAAATATTTATATAAGGTTTCCATATTGAAAGTTGCATTCAAATTATTAGTTCTTGCGTTTTGAACCGTGTTACCAAGATTATAATTCACGCCGTCAACAATAATTTCAGACAAAGCATTAGCTGATTTTTGCCAACTATAATCTCCAGTATATGAATAACTCGCTTTTACAAAACTAAATAACGGAATCTTATTGATTGGAATATCATAATTTAAAACTACTTGTTGCGTATGACGGTTTGGATCTCCAATATCCCAATAACTATCCCAAATAGTAAAATCTTCAATAGGCATATCATTGTCGTCCAAATAATTCTTAACAAGATTATTTGTTGAAGCTGCATAACTAAATTTAAGTGATTTCGTTAAATTAAAATTGAAACCGTAATTATAATTAAATCCAAAATTTCTTCTATACAATGGCTGCAATTCAAGACCAGGAACATTATCCACTTGTCTGAATTGCTGACGATTATACTGTCTATTAATATTAGTATTGAAAGTGATATTAGAGGGCAAATAATTAAAATTAAAATCACTCAACAACTTCCAATAACTGCTTTTCTTCATGAATTTAGTTTTCTTGAATGGCTCTAGAGGTTTATTATCAAAACTATATGCGTAATCTACTGTTGTACTGGCCTGCTGATCTAAATAATCTTCAATTTCATAATCATGTCTTTCTACTTTATTGAAAGATTGTGAAAAAGTAAAGTTTTCAGGATCATAAATATGTGGCTTTTGCTCAGCACCTCTTTGTTTTCTTACTCCAATAAAATTAATACTGGTGCGCTTAGTATAATCAATAGCGCGGTTTTTTAAATTAGCTCTCTCATCGGCATCATCAGTATTTTTTAAAAGCTCTTTCAACTTAATATCCTGATTAAAAGGATCATATTCCGGTTTGATTGTAGTTTCACCAACACTATAATTGAAAGGCAAATTAATCCCCCATTTATTAGGCAACAACTTTCCTAAATTAAGGTTTGTTACGATATTATACTGCTGCATATCTTCGCGGCTTCTTTCATTCGGACCTTGTTCTATTGTTCCAAAACCAACAGTACTCATTTTTCCGGTAGCAGAAACAGTAGCAAAATCGGCAAAATTCGTATCCACATTCAACACCGCAGCCATACCACCGTGATTGTCCATCTCGGCAAGACGAAGTTCATTAAACCAGACTTCACCTTTTAATTTCTGATGCGTTTCATTACTTTTCACACCTACCATCAAGGTACGTACCATACCAAAATTTGGATTCCCTTTAATCCCTAATTTCAACCTAGAATCACCATCACGCTCATTTGGATCTCCGGAAACACTAGTATCATCATCAAGATAATAAACCCCATCCAAAGGCAGAGTACTTACATCCACCCCCATAAATTTGGTTTTTAACTTCGTTAATAATGCTAAAGACAAATCAATTTCGTTAGCTTCCGGCCAAACTTCATCGGCAGTGTACTTACAATTACCATCAGTCGCTGGTGTAACTTTTAATGGAATTTCGATTTGGTAGAAATTTTGTGTAAAATCATTACCAAAACGAATGAATCCAACCATTTGATCATCTGCTAAAGGAATCTCACCTTTCAAAGATTCAGCATGTAAAAACATTTTAAGTTTTTTAAACTGACGCATATCAACACTCACATTTTTAAAAACCGCTCTTGAATCACCTATTTCTAAACCATCTCCTGCAACTCTCAACGATAATGATTGTTCGTTTTGATTAATCAAAGTATTGTTATTATACAATTGTTCTCTAGTTACACCCGGTGGTGTAATATAATTCACCGGACATCTGGTATCATTTTCCTGAATATTTACAGCAGTAACATCTAACTCCGTATTATCATTATCTACATTTGTATCAGTAGGATCTAATGAACTCGTATACCTTCTCCATTCTCCTCTAACCAAATCCAATGCTCCAAAACGAACCGTAATTTCATCTTCAAAACCAGTCATAAACATTCGCATAAAACGAATCGATCTAAAATCGCTAATATTACCAATGGTATTTTGCGGCTGTGATACCGGAATTTTAAACTGAATCCATCTGGCTTTTGCCACATCACCATTTGGCAAAGGGATATCATTAACTTCACGAATATCAGTTACAAAATTTTCTCCTATTTGCATTCCCGGTTTCATATCAATACTATACTCATAATAAGCATTAATAGTATTCATCGTATTATCCCTATTGATATCTTCAACATCAGGAAATGTTGTGGCACCACGATTAGGATCATTAATATCTACTGCTGAATTTCCATCTACTCCGTTATAATTTTTATAGCGCTCTTTAATTCCTCCTGAAGTATTCAGGTAATAAGTATAGTCATCTGCTGCAGGATCTGATTCGCCGGCAAAATTAGTATATACTGTTGCCTCTCCGTTATTAGTCAATCCATCCAATCCTACATCCTGATTTTTTCTACTATCAGCATTGGCATCAAAAGCATAAATCAATGATTGTGAAGCTGGAACATCACCCCAAATCGGCCTTGGATTTACTAAAACTTGATCCGGGCCTAGACCATTTTCGTATTGTTTTCTTCCATCTTTCAAAATATCTTCTGAAATTTCACCTAAATTGAAATAAATCTTCCCAGTATTTGTTGTTGATGTACTTCCATTACCATCATAAGGATCTAATACCCAAAACTGAATATATTCAACATTTCCTTGTTCGAAATTAGTCGAACTTAACGAGCGCATAATTCCTCCATAATTCTCTTTAGGTGTTAAACTAAAATTCGAATTATTATTATACGGCCCTCTTTCTAATGGGAAATAAGTTAGATCCAAAGTATTGATTACCTGTGTTT
The DNA here is from genome assembly GCF_038289905.1 of Flavobacterium flavipallidum. NCBI lineage: Bacteria > Pseudomonadati > Bacteroidota > Flavobacteriia > Flavobacteriales > Flavobacteriaceae > Flavobacterium > Flavobacterium flavipallidum. Next base: position 135,309 of record NZ_JBBYHU010000001.1, read on the forward strand.
GTCCCTGAGCGATATCTAATGTTGGATACAATTCTCTACTATAAATTCTTCGAGTAGAATTTAAAGAGATATCATCATTAGATACACCTGAAGGCTTTTGAACATAAAAAATAGGATCAATTGTATACCAAGCTAATTTTGCTCTTTTATGACCATAGGACAAATCATTTGAGGTTCCATTAAAGTCATAAGTAGTTGGGAACTCTGAATCTTGATTAGTAGGTGTTGAAGCTAAACTCCAGGCGTAAGCTGAACGCATATCTATAGAGGATTGCGTACCTTCAAAATCATCTACATACAATGTAGATTGTCCTTGAAATTGATCTGCTTTAGGAGTATCAGGTTTTAAAAACGCAATTTCACCTCTTACTGATAGATTAGATGGTACATCGGTATCAACATTAGGCAACATATTGACCAATCTTGTAAAAAAAGGAACTTCGGTTGAAAAATTAGTATTAAACCCAAAAATGGTATTATTTACTGATTCTTGACCATAATTTGATTTTTGAGTAAAAGGTTTTTCAGTCATCTTTAGGAAAGTCCCTCCTAAAGTAAAATTATCCGAAAATTTATGCTCAACATTCACACCCATAAATCGTCTGGTTTGTTGACCAAAAACAGTATTATTTTCCAAAGAAACATTAATAGGCGTGTTAGATGCCTGTAAGGAAGGATCCAAAATCTGAACCCTACCCAGTTGATAATTGACGCTATAATCAACCCCTTCAACTAAAACTCTTCCTCCAGCTGTGACTACAACTGAACCCTGCGGTACATTATAAGCTCCAATAGGTATTCCATCACCACTGGAAGATTTGTATTTTCCTCTTAATAGAAATTTATTTTTATCACTGTCTTCTAAGGCTTTTGCCTGAGTTTTTCGATACAAGGCTTCAAAGACATATTTATTTTGATTAGGATTATAAGTAGCTGTATTACTGTAATCTTCAACAGCACTAGTTGACAACTTTTTAAACAATAATTCACCAAACGGTTCCTTGGTAGTAAAAATGATGCGGCCGTTTTGAGTATCCATTGTTAATCCAGAAACAAAATCAAAAAAACCATCACCGCCGGTTTGACGATCATTGTTATAATTTAATCTATCCAAATTAAACACATTCAATAATGGCGTTTCAGCCACTTTTTCATCCGGTGAAGGATTTACCGGAAAAGGAGATCCTGTCACAGGAGTAATATAATTTAATGGTGACGGATCAGTATAAAGAATATTAAATCTAAAATCCTCTTGCTTAATTTGGTATGCTCCCGGAATCTGATAAATATTTTTCATCATCAAATTCCAAACTGGATTTGAAACATTAGTTAAATTACTTTTCAACATTTTCAAAACCAAACTTTGAGTAACTACAGCCTGAGTTGATTGTGGCGTTCCGGTAACAAGGGTTGCATCAACACCGTCATTTCCAAATTCCCCTACCTGATAAACCTTATCTCCTATAGTATACTCGTATGCTACTGCTAAGATTTCATCATTTGACAATCTTTGCTGTAATGAAATATATCCTAATTGAGGATGATAAGTAAATTCGTTAGTGGTTAACTTACGGGCATTTTCTAATTTTGAATAATCCTGCCCTTCATTTACAGTTACTTTAAAACCAGCATTAGCAGTAGCCATTTCACGTATAGATGTTGTCAAATAACCATCTACCAATCCAATTTTTGCTGGATCAAATTTATTATTAGCATTATCCGAAGGAGTATCAAAAGGAGCATTAAACATTCCTGTTGACGGATTTAAAACCACTACTTCATTATCATTTAAACCCGTTAACTGAGCTTCTCCCAAATCCTGAAGCGCAATTACATTTCTAAGATTATTAGATGTAGTGTTAAGACGCGTTTGTTTATTTGTTACCCAAACTTCAATCCTTGTAATTTGAACTCTACTATCTATAAAAGGATAATTTTTTAGGGCTTCATCGTATTTATTTCTAAAATATTGCGACAAAAAGAAGTGTCTGTCGTTGTCATAATCTAAAGCATAAAGATCAAAATCCTGGATAGTTCCACCTCCTTGAGAGACAACGGTCTTAGTTTGCGATTTTTGTTCCGAAAAAACACCTGTTACAGTTGTTTTTCCAAATTGCAACTGCGTTTTCACACCAAACAAACTTTGAGCTCCTCTAATTAAAGAGCTATTTAGAGGCATGCTTACATTTCCTACCTCAATTTTTTGGATAATATCATCTTCGGTAGGGGCATATTCTAATTTAAGTAAATTTTGAAAAGCAAATGTTGATTGTGTATCATAATTAGCATTCACACTTAATCGGGTACCCACTTTTCCCATCAAACTCATACTAATTCTTTGATCAAAATCAAAAGCCATATTAGACCTATTACGAGGAGAAAAAGAAGGATTATCTTGTTTAGTATACCGCACTCCCATATCCATTTCAACAGAGCCGGTAGGCTTTACATCAATTGTATTACTACCAAAAATAGACTCAAACAATCCTGAGTTCACATAATATCGAGGCAATAAATCCTTTTTATCTACATCACTTCCTTTTTTCTTTCCCTCAATTGCATCAGATTTTTTTTTGAAATAATCCTTCATCGATTCTTTCAAAACTAAATTTTCATATTCTTTTGGTGTTAGAATTAGAGGATACTTAATAGAAAAACCTTCAACTGAATGGGTATAAATATAGCTATCCGTTTTTGGATCATAAGTATAAGCAGAAAGAATACTCTTAGGATCTTTCATCTGAACTTTCCCCGTAGAATATCTCCTTTTGGTTGTATCCTGAACCGGTTCGTTAACCTGAGCCAATGACACAAAACTGCATAATAAAACTGCCCAAACAATACAAATCTTATGCATACTATTGGTTTTACCTTTACTTTATAAGCTTTTTAATGCTTGTTTAATAATTGATTCAACTGAGGCCTCTGGATTCTCTTTCACAATCTTATCTATCACTTTTTCAGAAGCTTTTCTAACAAAACCTAAAACTTCCAATGCAGATAACGCTTCATCCCTGTTTGTATTGTTTTGCGCCATAGAAACTTCGTCTAAATCATACAATTTCAGAACCTTCTCTTTCAAATCCAAAATGACTCTCTGTGCTGTTTTGCCACCAATTCCTTTAATCGATTGAATTGTCGTAACATCTCCCGAAGCTATTGCCTGAATAATTTGTTTAGGATCTAATGAAGATAACATCGTCCTTGCGATACCTGCCCCTATACCTGAAACCGATATTAATAATTTAAATATTTCTTTTTCTGATTTTTCAATAAATCCAAAAATGGTATGAGCATCTTCTTTGATTTGAAGATAAGTGAATACTTTAATAAAATCTGAATTAGGAAGTAATGAAAAGGTATGTAATGATATATGAACTTCATAGCCTACTCCTCCACAATCAATAACTAAATGCGTGGGTGTTTTTTCAACTAACTTTCCTTGTAAATGCGCAATCATCTAATATCTATTTTTGAAAAAGTTTAATTAAGATTGTTTTAACCTCTCCTTACCAACACAAAACAAGTTGTTACTAACAACAATTTATTCAAACTGGCATCTAACTTACATTGAAACAATTTGACAACTACTCTAAAATTTTAACTCAAAAAAGAATAGCAGTTTTATCTTATATACAAAGATAGAAGTCTTAACGTAAATAGTTAACATTTTCTTAATTCTTTTAAAAAAACAAATAAAATAAATCTAAAAAAAAAACCACTCAAATGAGTGGCTAAACAATATATCTATATAAAATTAACTTTCTTTAATTTAAGAATGAGTCCCGTTTATATAGGAATCTAATTGTTGAATAGTTTCTTTTTGTTTTTCAATGATACATTTCACAACATCTCCTATCGAAATCAATCCAATAACTTTATCATTTTCTACAACTGGTAAATGTCGAATCCTTCTCGAAATCATCATTTCCATACAACTATCTAAATCATCAGTAGGCTTAACCGTAAAAACATTAGTCACCATGATTTCTTGGATTAAGGTTGTTTTAGACGCTTTATCTTTCAAAATAATTTTTCGCGCATAATCCCTCTCTGAGAAAATTCCTTTAAGTTGGCCTTCTTCAATAACCAATATTGCTCCAACATTTTTCTCACTCATTATCTTAATAGCATCATAAACGCTAATAGTAGAAACAACAGAAAACACCTCGTTTCCTTTAGTACTTAATATTTGATTTACAGTCATATCGAAAATTTAAAGAAATATAAATATATAAAAAAACCATCAAATATGATTTGAAAAAAAACAAAAAAAATCAAATTAGAATCTTTACTTCTTTAGGAAATTGATATTTCGTTGTAGACCGGAAAATTTGGTTCTTTTTACTGCCGAATTTTTAAACACAACTCTAAAAGTTTCCTCTGTCATTTCTTCCCAATCTTTTTTACTTAATGAAAGTAATTCAGGATTAGGGTTAAACAAAGGTTCGTTATGCGATTTTGAAAAACGATTCCACGGACAAACATCCTGACAAGTATCACAACCAAAAGCCCAATCATCAAAATGTCCTTTCATTTCGGAGGGTATATTTTCCTTTAATTCAATAGTAAAATAAGAAATACATTTACTACCATCAACTATATATGGAGCAACAATTGCCTGAGTAGGACAGGCATCAATACATGCGGTACAACTTCCGCAATGATCAGTTGTTCGGCTGTCGTATTCTAAATCCAGATCAATTATTAATTCAGCAATAAAATAAAAAGACCCCACTTTCTGAGTCAATAAATTACTGTTCTTTCCTATCCACCCCAATCCGCTTTTAGCAGCCCAGGCCTTATCCATAACAGGTGCTGAATCGACAAATACACGACCCATGACTTGACCTATATTTTCTTGTATCGAAAACAGTAATTCCTTTAATTTCTCTTTAATCACAAAATGATAATCCTGACCATAAGCATATTTAGAAATCTTATACGAATCTAGATTTTGTTCTTTTTCTGGATAATAATTCAACAACAACGAAACAACGCTTTTAGCATCTTCAACCAATAAAGTTGGATCAAGCCTTTTGTCAAAATGATTTTCCATATAACTCATTTTGCCATTTAGGTTTCTATTCAACCAATTCTCTAATCGAGGAGCTTCTTCTTCCAAAAAACCAGCTTTGGATATACCACAAGATAAAAATCCGAGGCGTTTGGCTTCGGATTTAATAAATTGCGAATATTTCTCTCTTAAGTCGATAATTAAAGATTTAAATTAGAAAAGTCCACCTTGAATATTACCTCTAACTTTCCCTAAATGTCTATAGGCTTTCTCTGTAACCTCGCGACCACGTGGGGTACGCATAATAAAACCTTCCTGAATCAAAAAAGGTTCATAAACTTCCTCAATAGTTTCACTACTTTCAGACACGGCTGTTGCTAAAGTAGTAAGTCCAACAGGACCACCTTTAAACTTATCAATAATGGTATTTAATATTTTATTATCCATTTCGTCCAATCCATGGGCATCTACATTTAATGCTTTTAAAGCATATTTAGAAATCTCAACATCAATTGTACCATTACCTTTGATTTGAGCAAAATCACGAACTCTGCGTAATAAAGCATTAGCAATTCTAGGCGTACCACGACTTCTTCCAGCAATTTCTATAGCCGCTTCCATAGTAATTGGCATTTTTAAAATAGAAGCACTTCTTTGTACTATTGTAGTCAACAACTCAACACTATAATATTGTAAACGGGAAGAAATTCCAAAACGAGCTCGCATAGGAGCGGTTAAAAGTCCGGAACGAGTCGTTGCTCCAATAAGAGTAAAGGGATTTAAATTAATCTGAACCGTTCTAGCATTAGGCCCAGATTCAATCATGATATCAATCTTGAAATCTTCCATCGCTGAATACAAATACTCTTCAACAACAGGACTCAAACGATGAATTTCATCAATAAACAAAACATCTCTTTCTTCAAGATTAGTCAACAAACCAGCTAAATCTCCTGGTTTATCCAAAACAGGTCCGGAAGTAATTTTAATTCCTACCTGTAACTCATTAGCTAATATATTTGCCAAAGTCGTTTTCCCTAAACCTGGAGGACCATGAAACAAAGCATGATCAAGTGCTTCTTTACGTTGATTGGCAGCTGCAACAAAAACTTTTAAGTTTTCTAAAACCTGATCCTGACCTGCAAAATCATCAAAACTAAGAGGTCTTAATCTTTTATCAAGATCAAGCTCTTCCGGATTATATCCCTTTGTTGTTGGGTCTAAATTCTCATTCATTCAACAAAGATAAAAAAAACGAATTGTGAATACGAAATAATAAATACAACAAAAATTAACACATAAAAAAAACCTCTGCAGAACAGAGGTTTTTAATATTTTTAGTGATGTAAAACTGACTCACCTGGCTTCATTGGAACAGTTTGAGGTACAAAATCCTCTTCGTGCTCAGGGTTACTATAATCGTAAGCCCATCTGTGAACTTCAGGAATTTCTCCCGGCCAGTTACCATGGATATGTTCTACTGGAGTTGTCCACTCTAAAGTAGTAGATCTCCAAGGATTTTGCTCCGCTTTCTTACCAAAGAAAATACTGCTAAAGAAGTTGTATAAGAATACTAATTGGAAAGCTCCTCCTACTAAAGCAAATGTTGTAATTAAAACATTTACATTTTGTAAATCATCAAACAATGGGAAGTTAGTATTAGTATAATAACGTCTTGGTAAACCTGCCAATCCAATAAAGTGCATTGGGAAGAAAACTCCATAAGCACAAACTGCAGTAATCCAGAAGTGAACATAACCTAAATTCTTGTTCATCATTTTTCCATACATTTTAGGGAACCAGTGGTAAATACCAGCAAACATTCCGTAAAGTGCAGAGATACCCATTACTAAGTGGAAGTGAGCAACTACAAAATAAGTATCGTGAACATTAATATCTAAAGTACTATCTCCTAAAATGATTCCTGTTAAACCTCCAGTAATGAAAGTTGAAACCATTCCAATAGAGAATAACATTGCAGGATTCATTTGTAAATTACCTTTCCATAAAGTTGTAATCCAGTTAAAAGCTTTTACAGCAGATGGAATTGCAATTAAAAGAGTTGTAAATGTAAATACAGATCCTAAGAAAGGATTCATACCTGAGATAAACATGTGGTGACCCCAAACGATTGTTGAAAGGAAAGCAATTGCAAGAACCGACATAATCATTGCACGGTAACCAAAAATTGGTTTACGTGAGTTTGTAGCCATAATTTCAGACACAAGACCCATTGCAGGTAAAATTACGATATATACCTCTGGGTGTCCTAAAAACCAAAATAAGTGTTCAAATAATACTGGAGAACCACCTTGGTAATGTAAAACTTCACCAGCAATATAAATATCTGACAAGAAGAATGAAGTTCCGAAACTTCTATCGAAGATTAATAGTAAAGCTGCAGATAAAAGAACAGGGAAAGAAAGTACCCCGATAATAGCAGTTACAAAAAATGTCCAAATAGTAAGTGGAAGTCTAGTCATAGACATCCCTTTAGTTCTTAAGTTGATTACTGTAACAATATAATTTAAAGATCCCATTAAAGAAGATGCAATAAATATCGCCATAGAAACTAACCAAAGAGTCATACCTGTTCCAGAACCTGGGATTGCTTGTGGTAAAGCACTTAAAGGAGGATAAATTGTCCATCCAGCTGAAGCAGGACCTGACTCAACGAATAAAGAAGCAATCATTACTACTGCTGACAAGAAAAACAACCAGTAGGAAATCATATTCATAAATCCTGAAGCCATATCTCTTGCACCAATTTGAAGAGGAATAAGTAAGTTACTAAAAGTTCCACTCAAACCTGCTGTCAATACAAAGAATACCATGATAGTACCGTGTATTGTCACTAATGCAAGATAAACATCATTAGCCATTACACCTTCTGGTGCAAATTTATCACCTAATAAAACATTGAAAATTTTAAAAGACTCTTCCGGCCATGCTAACTGCATTCTGAAAAGCAAAGACATTACAATACCAATAATCCCCATAATAATACCTGTAATAAGGTATTGCTTAGCAATCATTTTATGATCAATACTAAATATGTATTTAGTGATGAATGTCTCTTTATGGTGATGTTCGTGTTCGTGATCGTGAGCGTGATCGTGACCTTCTGCTGACATATATTATACTTTAAATTTTCTTAATAATTATTTCATAGCAACTGGAGCAACTGCTGCTACAGTATCATTTTCTTTAGCTTCTCCTGGTGCCGCTGCTTCACCTTCTGCAGGTTGTTCTAATGAAGCTTTTACTTCCTGAACTAATGTTTTTTGTTGCGCTAACCATTTTTTATAATCTTCAGGGGTATCAACAACAACTTTCATTTGCATGTTATAGTGAGAAGCTCCACAAATTTTATTACAAAGCAATAAATAGTCAAAAGTATATGGATCTAAACCTGGTTGACCTTTTGCAACTAACTCAAGACTTTTCTTAGCTCTTAATTCATTTATATGTGCTACTTTTTCAATCATATCAGGCATCTCTCTGTATTCTGCCGTAGTATAAATTGGAGTAAAAGCAAACTCAGTTACCATACCTGGAACACAGTTCATTTGTGCTCTAAAGTGAGGAAAATAAGCAGAGTGTAAAACATCCTGAGAACGGAACTTGAAGTGAATTTTCTTTCCTTTTGGAATGTGTAATTCAGTTACAACGATATCATCCTGAGCATTAGGATCAGACAAATCAACACCCAAAGTATTTACTCCTTCAATATATCTTACGTTAGCTTTTCCTAAAACATTATCATCACCAGCGATTCTCGCAGTCCATTTAAATTGTTGAGCGTATAACTCTACAACAACTGTATCTTCCTCTTCATCAATAAACATGATATTAGTCCAAGCATACAAACCATAAAGAATTAAACCTGCTAAAACTACAGCTGGAATAATACTCCAGATAGCTTCTAATTTATTATTATCTGCAAAATACAAAGCTTTTTGTCCTTTTTTACCTTTATATTTAAAAGCAAAATAATATAATAAAACTTGTGTAATAGCTTGAACTGTAAAAATCAAAACCCAAGTAATATTCATCAAATTATCTACTTGTCCACCGTGAGCAGAAGCTGGATTATGAAGAGGTAAATTACCCCATTTTAACAAACCATAAATTGTAAAAATGTATAGGAAAGCTAAAAAACCGAACATTAAGTACCCTTGTAAATTGTTGTCTTTATCATTAGCTACTTGAGAGCTATCTGAATTAACACCAACTTGTGTTAGGTCGAATATTTTAGTCAATTGCCATAAAGCAATAGCTAATAAAACTAAAACTATAATTACCAACAAACTTGTCATCTGTTTATCTCTTTAAAAATTAATAATGAAAATGTTTACTTTCTTCGATATAAGGATTTCTTTTTGCTAATAATGGTGCTTTAGTTAATGCTGAGAATACAGTAAAAATAAACAACCCAAGGAAGAAAAGAACCGATGAGATTTCTGGAACACCAATAAACCATTGGTCACCAACTGTACCTGGCATAATCATATTAAAGAAATCAATATAGTGACCTGCTAAGATAACAATACCTGCCATTACAATAACCCAAGTGATTCTTTTGAAATCTGTATTGATTAGAATTAATAATGGGAACACAAAGTTCATAACAACTGCTCCAAAGAATGGTAAATTGTAATCATTAATTCTAGTTACGAAATAAGTAATCTCTTCTGGAATATCTGCATACCAGATTAACATGAATTGTGAGAACCACAAATAAGTCCAGAATACACTGATACCAAACATAAATTTAGCTAAGTCATGAATATGACTTGTATTAACATACTCTAAGTAACCTTTAGATTTTAAATAAACAGTAACCATAGCAATCATTGTAATTCCACTTACAAAGAAACTAGCAAATACATACCATCCAAATAATGTAGAAAACCAGTGTGGATCAACTGACATAATCCAGTCCCAAGACATGATTGACTCAGAAACAATAAAGAAAACCAAGAAACCAGCTGATAACTTAAAGTTCTTTTTATAGTTTGTATTATCATTAGACTCATCTTGAGCTAAACAATTTTTTCTAGAAAAGTGACGGTATAAATTCCATCCAATGATAAAAACTGCAGCTCTTACGATCCAGAAACCGAAATTTAAATAACCAGCTTTACCAGCAATTAATTCATCATAATTAGCACTTGATGGATCAGTAACACCTTCATTCATCCATGCAAATAAATGATTAAAATGAAGACCACATAGTACTAAAATCACAAAGAAAATAGCAGAACCTACAGGTAAGTAAGCTGTGATACCTTGCATAACTCTAAATAATACAGGAGACCATCCTGCTACTGCAACTTGTTGAATAGCATAGAAAACTAAAGTTCCCATTGTCAACAACATGAAGAAAATACAAGCAACATATAAAGCTGACCAAGGTTTATTTTGCAATTGGTGGAAAACATGTGTTAAATGCTCTTCGTGTTCTGCATGTTCTTTTACTTCACTTTTAGCCTCATGAGCTGTTGTTGCGTGAGCATCGTGAGAAGCTGCGGCTTCTTCATGATTAGCTTCACCATGACCACCGTGAGATGATGCAGAAAGAATATTCTCAACTTCGTGAATATCTTTTGGCGCGTTTAAAAAACCATAACCTATTCCTAATATACCAACGGCCATTAAGATTAAAGAAAAAGTTTTTAATTTACTTGAAAATGTATACATATCTATTACGATCAGTTTGTTCAACAATTATAATTGGCTTCTAAGTTTTAGAACGTAGTCAGCAACTAACCAACGCTCATGAACACTTAATTGATTCGCATGAGAACCCATCGCATTTAAACCATACGTCTCAACGTGAAAAATACTTCCTTCAGTAATCTCTCTATCTTTATAACTAGGAACTCCTAGGAATTTTTCTCTTTCAACTAATTTTCCTTTACCATTACCAGTTGCTCCATGACAACTGATACAATAGATTTCGAAAAGTTCTTTTCCTTTATCAGAATTTCTATCTAATGAATCTAAAGGAGATTTTAAATTAGCTTTTGCTAATTCATATCCTTCTGTTGTATTAGGATATTCATAAGGTTCAAATCCTCTGTTAATACTTCCTTCAGCAGGAAGTAAACCTTCTTTTCCACCAGGAAAAACTTTAGACTCTGAATAAGTTTCATAGCCTACTGACTCATACATATTTGGAAAATACTGATAATTCGGCTCTTTATCATTATGACATGAAGCTACTAAAGCAGTTATGCCTAACAATAGTGTTATTTTATATACCCTTTTCATATCTAAATTAATTCTTTTCTATTACTTTAACTTCTACAGCACCTGTATTTTTGAAAAAAGAAACCAATTCTTCCTCATTATCTTTAACAGCAACTTCCATTAAGAAATGATCATCAGTAGTTCTTACATCAGGGTTTTCAGCTTCTTTAAAAGGCCATAATCTACTTCTCATATAAAAAGTAATAACCATTAAGTGTGCTGCAAAAAACACAGTCATTTCAAACATAATCGGCACGAAAGACGGCATATTTTGAATATAACTAAAACTTGGCTTACCTCCGATATCTTGTGGCCAATCATGAATCATGATAAAACTCATCATAGAAGTAGCAACAGTGATACCAACACATCCGTATAAGAATGCACAAATAGCTAATCTTGTAGGGGCTATTCCCATAGCCTTATCCAAACCATGAACTGGGAATGGAGAAAAAACATCTTCAATATGATGGTGAGCTGCTCTTGTTTTCTTTACAGCATCCATCAATATATCATCGTCATTATAAATGGCGTAAATTACTTTATTACTCATGGTGTGAATCTTTATGTGCTTCTCTTTCTCTAATATAATTATCTCCGGTTGCTTTCAAAATTGTTTTAACCTCTGCCTGTGCAATTACAGGGAAAGTTCTAGAGTATAATAAAAACAATACAAAGAAGAAACCAATTGTTCCAATGAAAATTCCAATATCAACAAATGTTGGGGAGAACATTGTCCAAGAAGATGGTAAGTAATCTCTATGCAAAGAAGTTACAATGATTACAAAACGCTCAAACCACATCCCGATATTTACTACAATAGAAATAATAAACGAGAACATGATGCTAGTTCTTAATTTCTTGAACCACATGAACTGTGGAGAAAACACGTTACAAGTCATCATCGACCAGTAAGCCCACCAGTAAGGTCCTGTTGCTCTGTTTAAGAAAGCATATTGTTCGTACTCTACACCTGAATACCAAGCAATGAATAACTCAGTAATATAAGCCACACCTACGATAGAACCCGTAATCATAATGATCAAGTTCATCAATTCGATATGTTGTAAAGTAATATAAGCTTCAAGATTAGAAACTTTTCTCATGATAATAAGCAAAGTATTTACCATCGCAAATCCTGAGAATACCGCTCCAGCAACGAAGTATGGAGGGAAAATTGTTGTATGCCATCCTGGAATAACAGAAGTAGCAAAGTCCATCGATACGATAGTGTGTACAGAAAGTACAAGTGGAGTTGCTAAACCAGCAAGAACTAAAGATACTTCTTCAAAACGTTGCCAATCTTTTACTCTACCGCTCCATCCAAAACTTAAGATAGAATAAACTCTTTTATTGAATGGTGTAATTGCTCTATCTCTTAACATTGCAAAGTCAGGTAATAAACCAGTCCACCAGAAAACTAATGATACCGATAAATAAGTAGAGATTGCAAATACGTCCCAAAGTAACGGTGAGTTAAAGTTTACCCAAAGAGATCCAAATTGGTTTGGAATTGGTAATACCCAGTAAGCTAACCACGGACGTCCCATGTGAATAATTGGAAACAAACCAGCTTGAACAACAGAGAAGATTGTCATCGCCTCAGCCGAACGGTTAATTGCCATTCTCCATCTTTGACGGAATAACAATAATACTGCAGAGATAAGAGTACCAGCGTGTCCAATACCTACCCACCAAACGAAGTTAGTGATATCCCATGCCCAACCAACTGTTTTATTTAATCCCCATGTTCCAATACCTGTAGATATCGTATAAACTATACATCCTATCCCCCAAAGGAAGGCTGTTAAAGCGATTGAAAATACAATCCACCAATGTTTATTAGCCAAACCTTCGACAGGCGCCGCCACATCTACTGTTACATCATGATAAGTTTTATCACCTATAACTAAAGGCTTTCTAATATTAGAGTCGTATATATGAGACATATTCCTTTATATTGATTTTTAATTTATTTCTTAAGCGTTTCTAACTTTTACATGATAAACCACATTTGGTTTAGTTCCGATGTGCTCTAATAAGTGATAAGATCTTTCATCAGCAGCTAATTTAGCAACTTGACTTTCTTTATCATTAACATCTCCAAAGATCATAGCCCCAGAAGAACAAGCATTAGAACAAGCTGTTTGGAATTCACCATCAGCAACTGGACGCCCTTCTTTCTTAGCTTTCAACTTAGTTGCTTGAGTCATTTGGATACACATAGAACATTTCTCCATAACTCCACGAGAACGAACGTTAACATCTGGATTCAATACCATACGTCCTAAATCATCATTCATATGATAATCGAACTCGCTATTTTTGTTATATAAGAACCAGTTAAAACGACGTACTTTATAAGGACAGTTATTAGCACAGTAACGAGTACCAACACATCTGTTATAAGCCATGTGATTTTGACCTTCACGACCGTGAGAAGTAGCAGCAACAGGACAAACAGTTTCACAAGGTGCGTGATTACAGTGTTGACACATTACAGGTTGGAAAGATACTTGTGGGTTATCTGACGCTTTCTCCATTTCATTGAAAGTAGAAAGTGAACTTGACAATCCAGCAATACCTTCTTTTCTTTCATTATCTCCTTCGAAAGTTTCTTCAGATGAATAATATCTGTCAATACGCAACCAGTGCATATCACGGCTTCTTCTAACCTCAGACTTACCTACAACTGGTACATTGTTTTCAGCGTGACAAGCGATAACACAAGCACCACATCCTGTACAAGCATTTAAATCAATAGAAAGATTAAAATGGTGACCAACTGAACGATCAAAAGATTCCCATAAATCTACAGTTGTAGACTCAACTTCTTTATGATTTAAAGATACTTTTGGAGTTTGGTTCCAAACTGCAGCATCTTTAGTATTGAAGATCTCTAAAGTAGTTTCTTTAATGATATCTCCTCTACCCATTAATGTTTTTTGACCTTGAACACAAGCAAATTCATGCTCACCATCAGCTTGAACTAATTCAATTGACTGAACTTCATCAAAATCTTTATATAAAGTGTAAGCATTAACACCTACCTGCATTTCTTCTTTTAAAGCAGCTTTACGACCATAACCTAAAGCCAAACCTACTGTACCAACAGCCTGTCCTGGTTGAACAATCACAGGAACATTTTCTAATTTAGCACCTAAAGCAGTAGTAATAGTTGCATAACTACCATTCAAACCTCCATTTGCAACAATTTCATTAGACAATCCTAATTTAGTAGCATCAGCATTAGAAACTGTAACATAGTTATCCCAAGAAACTCTTGTTATAGGATCCGGAAACTCTTGCAACCAAGGGTTATTAGCTTGTTGTCCATCACCCATACCTGTCTTAGTATACAACACTAACTCTAATCCATTAGCGGCTTTAGATGCAGCTAATGCAGCAGCAGCAGAAGCATAATCAGCAGTACCTCCTGAAGTTGTTTGAGGAGTCCCAACAAATACACCATCGTGTAAAACTTTATTCCAAGTAGAACCAACAATGAAGTTAGAAGAATATGCTTTTAAATAATCGTAATAAGTCCCAGTAAGACCATTAAGAGCCATTAAAACATCCTGAAATTGTTTTGTATCAAATAATGGACGAATTGTAGGCTGAGTCAAACTATAAGTTCCTTTAGTAAGAACTAAATCTCCCCAAGCCTCTAAATAATGAGGAACTGGAGCAGCAATTGTAGCAATAGAAGCAGTTTCATCTTCTTTTAGAGACAAAGCAACTGATGTTTTTACTTTTTTAAGACCTTCAACAAATGAAGCAGAATCCGCTAAAGTATAAACTGGGTTTACACCGCTCATGATTAAAGTATGAACGCTTCCTGCTTTCATATCAGCAACTAATTGAGCTACTTTTTCATCAGAACCTTTTCTGATTTGTCTTGTTCCAACAGTAGTAAAAGCTTCACTAGCTAACACTTGGTTAATAGCTAAAACTAATAATTGTGCATTTTTATCCTGAATACCTGAAACTAAAACTCCTTTAGAACCTGCAGCTTTTAATTGTTGAGCCGCTTTAGTAACTTCAGCTTTTAATTTAGCATCCAAATTAACAGCTACAGAAGCACCCGTAACTACATTATATATTTGAACTAATGCTTGTTTTTGATTAGCAACCGTCATCGGTAGACGCTTATCAGCAGCAGCACCAGATAAAGTCATGTTAGACTCTAATTGGAAATGACGAGACATTTTTCCATTCTTAGGAATTCTTCCTTGTGCATATCCGGCATCAAATCCTCCACCTTGCCAATCTCCTAAGAAATCAGCTCCAACAGAAACAATTAAAGAAGCTTTTGAAAAATCATAATCAACTAAAGCTCTTTCTCCATAAACTGTTTCAAAAGCATCTAAAGCTGCCGATGATGAAACTGCATCATAAACAACATGCTTAGCATTTGGATTAGCAGCAATAAAGTCAGCAATTAATTTCTCTGTCGAAGGACTCGCTAAGGTATTCGTTAATAAAACCACTTGCCCTCCTTTAGCTTTCGCCTCAGTAACACTTGATTTAATTTTAGAATTTACCACTGACCAAGAAGAATCTTTACCACCTTCTTTTGGTGCTTTCAAACGCATATTATCATACAATGACAATATTGAGGCGTGAATTCTTGCATTTGCAGCAAATTTAGCTCCCGCAATAGTATTATTATCTATTTTAATAGGACGCCCTTCACGTGTTTTAACAAGTAGATTTGCGAAATCAAAACCATCAAAAACAGAAGTTGCATAATAATCAGCTACTCCAGGGATGATTTGCTCTGGTTGTAATACATAAGGTATCGACTTGTGCACAGGGCCTTCACATGCGGCAAGTGTAGCTGCTGCAGTACTAAACCCAACGTACTTTAGAAAATCACGTCTTGAAGTTGAAGAAGATGACATCGCATCAGCATTCCCTAAAAACTCATCCGTAGGAATCTCTTCAACAAACTCGTTATTTCTAAGCGCCTCAACAATAGAACCATTTTCTAGTTCCTCAACACTTTTCCAGTATTTTTTGTTTGATGACATTGTATATATATATTAAAATCTTAATAATTCGATTAATAGTGGCATTTACCACACTCTAAACCTCCCATTTGTGCTTCAGTCAATTTATCCACACCGTATTTCTTAGAAAGTTCTTCATGTATCTTAGTATAATAGCCGTTTCCTTCCATTTTAACTTCAGTTTTTCTGTGACAATCCACACACCAACCCATAGTTAATGGAGCAAATTGTTTTTGAATCTCATAAGTTTCAACAGGACCGTGACAAGTTTGACACTCAATGCCACCAACTGTTACGTGTTGAGAGTGGTTGAAGTAAACAAAATCAGGTAAATTATGAATACGAACCCATTTAACTGGTTGTGTTTTTCCAGTATAAGACTGAGTTGTCTTATCCCAACCTACAGCGTCGTATAATTTTTGAATTTGAGCATCATAGAAAGCTTTACTGTATTCAGGAGTAGCTGTTGTTTCAGCAACTTCAGAAATGTTTTTATGACAGTTCATACAAACATTCAAAGAAGGAATTCCTGCATTTTTGCTAACTCTAGCAGCAGAGTGACAGTATTTACAGTTAATCTCATTATCACCAGCGTGGATTTTATGAGAATAATGAATAGGCTGAATAGGTTGATAATCCTGATCAACACCTACCTGCATTAAATACCCATAAACAAAGTAACCACTAGCTAATAGTAAAAGAATACAAGAAACTAAAACAAGGAATTGATTCTTAACAAATGCTTTCCAGATTGAAGTACGCTCTTTAGCAGCAGCAACCTCAATACCATTTGCTTTAGCTACTTTTCTAAGTACATTGTTAACCATGAACAACATCACAACCAAAACAACTAGCACTAAAGACAGAACACCTAATATCATATTATTAGAATTCCCACTCTCAGCTACAGTACCTGGAGGAGTTGCAGCACCATTAGCACCAGCAGCAGCCGGCTCAGCTTTAGGTTCAGATGTGTAAGCTAAAATATTATCGATATCCTCGTTTGACAACTGAGGAAACGAAGTCATTACTGCCTTATTGTTTTCATTAAATAATTTCACTGCGGCAGCATCTCCTGACTTAATCATGTCAGAACTATTATGAACCCACTTGTAGATCCACTCTTTATCATGCTTATCAGCAACTCCTCTAAGAGCAGGACCTGTTGACTTTGCGTCCAACTTGTGACACGCAGCACAATTAGTATTAAAAAGCGCCTTACCTTTTACCGGATCACCTCCAGTTGTGGCAGCTGCAGGAGCAGCTTCGGTTGCAGCTGCAGGAGCAGCATCTTGCGCAAATGAAGAGAAGGAAACAGCCAGCATTAAAGCCAAACTTAAAAACAGTTTCCTTGAGTTCGAATTATGGTTACCCACCTTTTTCATAAAGTATAATGATTTTCTACTAAAAATTGGCAAATTTTTTATGCAACAAATTCACATAAAAAACGTTCCTTTATTTTAAACAGCCACAAAAATACGACTTAAGAACTATTCTCAAAACCCTAATACAACTCAAATAACAATTTATATTAATTCTAAATAAGTTTTTTATTTCACATTAAGTATATAATTAGTAATTTTACTTAAAAATCTTCACGTTATGAGAATTTTAACAATTCAAAGCCCTTTTTTCCATATTGCTTATCTAAGTATTTTAGGTCTAAAAATATCAGCTCAGGAAACCAAAATTAACCTACAGCAAAACCCAAAATTTGAACAGTTATTAAACGAAAAAAGAAAAATCAATAGCTCACTAACTGTAAATGAGACATATAAAATTCAAATTTTCAGTGGTGTAAGTGATAAGGCAAAAAACACTCTAAACGAATGCAAACAACTTTTTACCGACCTAGACGGAACAATCGTGTTTAACACTCCTAATTACAAGGTATGGATGGGGAATTTCAGAAATCGCATCGACGCTGAAAAAAAATTAGTCGAAATCAAGAAAACCTACACTAATGCTTTTTTAATAAAGCCAAAAAATAAATTTTAACACTACATCTATTATCAAAATATCGAGCTAAAATCTTATTGATTTTAGCTCGATATTTTTTTATAACAATTTTAATACGAATACTAAAAAATTATAACTAGCAAAATCAATTCATAAATTACAGTTACAAAACAAACAAAGCTACTCCGTTATTGAAGTCGCTTTTTTGATTCTCTTTTTACGCACGGATTGCAAATAGTCGCTATCAACGATGAACATATCCGAGCGACCAGATCTATTTAATTAGTTGTTTGTATTTTTTATCATCACTACTAAAACATCTTCCTCCAGACTTGTTATTAGCAATCTCTAAAAATCTTTTTGCTTCAAGCATATCACCACTTTCATAAGCCACTATACCAATTAAAAACTCCTTTTCGCCTATGTCTTGTCTTTCCGGGTCACATGATTTAGTTATTTCTGCCCATTTTTTTGCTTGCTCGAAATTTTTTAGCTCTAAAGATATTAACGCTATAAATCTCGCAATGTGATAACTATCATCATAAACAACCTTTGGATTTGGCAATTTTTCTCACATTTTTTTTAATATTTCAATAGTTGCATTATAATCTCCGTTATCATAAGTGATGTTACTTTCATCATCCAATGCGTCAATTTCTGATTGAATCGCTTCATCTAATTTTGCCATATATCATTTTTTATTAATTCATAATATTTTTCTTTATCCTCAAATATTTCTTCTCCCTCCAACATATATGCTCCAATCAAATATTCCTTCGCCTTTTTTTTATTTCCTAATTCAAAAAAAAGTTGACCCAGACGTAATTGTATAAATGGATTATCAATTCCACCTGGAGCATTCAATGCTTCAAAGAAATAATTTAAAGATTGTTTATAATCACTTTTAAAAAAGTAAACATCACCTATAGCACATAGTATCCATGCACTTGCTTCCCAATCATTTTTAGGCTCTGGCACTAATTCTAAAGCTTCTTGAAATTTCATAAGAGCTTTATCAAAAAAACAACAATCCATATATTCATCACCCTCACTACACAAAAGTTCTATTTTATTATATATTAAATCATCCATTACCCTTTTTTAATATCGTTTTCTATTTACATAAATACCTAATAATTCTAATCAATTTCTCGACAAGATTGCTCTGATTTTCGACCGCTCACTTCAATTCAAAACATTTCAATTAAAAAAATCGCTTCTCACAAAACTCTAAAATACAAAAAATCCCGACGAATCGGGATTTTCTTATAAAATTATAAACGAATTCTTATTTCAATTTTTTCTTGATTGCTACTTCGTGGAAGGCTTCAATAACATCATCAATTTCGATATCATTGTATCCTTTAATTTGAATACCACAATCGTAACCTTTGGTTACTTCTTTCACATCGTCTTTGAAACGTTTCAAGGCTACCAATTCACCTTCGTGAACTACTACTCCATCACGGATAATTCTAATTTTCGCCTGACGGGTAATCTTACCATCAGTAACCATACATCCGGCAATAGTTCCCACTTTAGAAATTTTGAACAACTCTCTGATGGATGCGTTTCCTAACACTTCCTCTTTCATTTCCGGTGCAAGCATTCCTTCCATTGCATCTTTCAAGTCATCGATAGCAGCATAGATAATAGAATAATAACGGATATCGATTTCTTCTTTATCAGCCAACTGTCTTGCATTTCCGGCAGGACGAACGTTAAATCCGATAATGATAGCATCAGAAGCAGAAGCCAACATAACGTCGGTTTCAGTAATTGCTCCAACACCTTTATGAATGATATTAATTTGAATCTCTTCAGTTGACAATTTAGAGAAGGAATCTGATAATGCCTCAACAGATCCATCTACGTCTCCTTTAAGGATTACGTTCAATTCTTTAAACTGACCAAGAGCAATACGACGACCAATTTCATCAAGCGTAATATGACGTTGCGTACGTACTGATTGCTCACGCATTAATTGAGAACGTTTAGCAGCAATTTGTTTTGCCTCTTTTTCATCTTCAAATACACTAAACTTATCACCAGCTGTAGGTGCTCCGTCTAAACCTAAAATAGATACCGGAGTTGAAGGACCTGCTTCAGTAATCACATGACCACGTTCATCGTGCATCGCTTTTACTTTACCATGGTGCTTACCTGCTAACAGATAATCTCCAATTCTTAAAGTTCCGTGTTGTACCATGATGGTAGACACATACCCTTTACCTTTATCTAAGAAAGCTTCAACAACTGCTCCTTGAGCTAATTTATTTGGATTGGATTTTAAATCTAAAATTTCTGCCTCTAATAATACTTTTTCCAAAAGATCTTTTACTCCAAGACCTGTTTTTGCTGAAATATCGTGAGATTGAATCTTACCACCCCACTCCTCAATTAATAAGTTCATACCGGCTAGTCTTTCTTTAATCTTATCCGGGTTCGCATTTGGCTTATCAATTTTGTTGATAGCAAAAATAATTGGTACACCTGCAGCCTGAGCATGAGAAATAGCCTCTTTAGTTTGTGGCATGATATCATCATCGGCAGCGATCACAATAATTACAATATCCGTCAATTGTGCTCCACGCGCACGCATCGCGGTAAACGCCTCGTGACCTGGTGTATCTAAGAATGCAATTTTTTGACCATTCTCTAATTTTACCCCATATGCCCCAATGTGCTGCGTAATACCTCCGGACTCACCTGCAATTACATTTTCTTTACGAATGTAATCCAGCAAGGAAGTTTTACCGTGGTCAACGTGACCCATTACGGTTACAATTGGCGCTCTGTTTACTAAGTCTTCTTCTTTATCTTCGATTACTTCGATAGCTTCTTCGATATCAACAGTAATAAACTCAACATCATAACCAAATTCGTCTGCCACAATTGTCAATGTTTCCGCATCCAAACGTTGGTTCATAGTAACCATGATACCTAAAGACATACATGTTCCGATTACTTTAGTAATAGGCACATCCATCATGATAGCAATTTCACCTACAGTAACAAACTCGGTAACTTTAAGAATCTTACTTTCTTCATCTAAAGCTCTTTGTTCATCGTCTGATTTTTGACGGTGCGTATCTCTTTTATCTCTTCTATATTTAGCCGCTTTAGATTTTCCTCCTTTTTTACCTTGAAGCTTTTCTAAAGTTTCTCTAATTTGATTTTTAACTTCCTCTTCTGTTGGCTCAACTTTAGCCACAATAGCAGGACGATTTCCTTTTACAAATCCTGGTCTTGCACCTCTGTTATCTCTATTAGCATTAAATCCGCCACCAGTTGCATTAGGTGTAATCTTATTAGGATTTGGCGCACCAGGAGTTCTTGGCGCATTAGCAGTATTAGGAGCATTTGGAGTCCCTGGTTTTGGAGCTATTCTTTTACGCTTATTTTTATTAGCATTAGCTCCCTGTGCACCAGGCACACCTGGCTTATTAGCCGCATTTTTAGGATCTTCTTTTTTCTTCTTTGGTTTATCAAATTGAGATAAATCAATAGTTTGTCCTGTTAATTTAGCTCCTGAAAGTTTTTGATATTGAGTAGCGATTGCTTCTTCAACAGGTGCTTCTTCCGTTTTTACAACTTCTTTAGCCTGAGGTTCTACAACAGGAGCTTTCTCCACTTGCTTAACTTCTTTCTTCTCCTCTGTTTTTTCAACAACAGGTTTACTAACTTCAACTATAGGTTTTTCTTCTTTTTTGTCTGATTCTGATTTCTCAGGAGTGCTTTTTGCAATCGGTTTTTCTTCAACAACTTCAGGCTTAGCAACATTTACTTTTTCTTCAGCTACCGGAGGAGTTGCTGGCTTAGAAGGATTCAAATCAATTTTTCCAACTTGAACAGGTCCTGAAATTACAGCTCTAGCCTTAATAACTTCCTGTTGTTGTCTATGTAATTCTTCTTCCTGCTTACGTTTATCTTCTGCTTCTCTATCACGCTCAATACGTAAAGCCTCTTTTTCTTTTCTCTTCTCTTCACTTACTTCTTTTGAAGCTTCTTTTTTCCCTCTGTCACCCGCAAACTGACCGCACAAGACATCGTATACCTCATTAGAAATTTTTGTGTTTGGATTTGACTCAATAGCAATCCCTTTATCCTTAAGATAATCCACAGCTCTTTCTAAAGAAATATTCAATTCCCTTAAAACTTTGTTTATTCTTATTACTCTCTCTTCAGACATATAAACTTTTTATTATTACCTATTCCGTTGTGTTGTTAGAAGCATAGACCTAGCTATCAAACTCTTCCTTCAAAATTTTCATTACATCAAGAATTGTTTCTTCTTCTAAATCTGTTCTTCTAACTAAATCCTCTACATCATGTTTCAAGATACTTTTTGCTGTATCCAATCCAATTTTTGCAAATTCTTCAATAATCCACTCATCGATTTCATCTGAGAACTCTGTTAATTCAACATCGTCTTCATCAGCAGTAGTACCTTCAACATCTCCTTCTCTGATAACATCTAATTCATAACCGGTTAACAAACCTGCCAATTTAATGTTGTGACCTCCTCTACCGATAGCTTTAGAAACTTCTTCTAATTTCAAGAACACATCTGCTCTTTTAGTCTCTTCATCAATTTTGATTGAAGATACTTTAGCCGGACTTAATGCTCTTGTTATAAACAATTGGATATTATTAGTATAATTAATAACATCGATATTTTCATTTCCTAATTCACGAACGATACCGTGGATACGAGAACCTTTCATTCCCACACATGCTCCAACAGGATCAATTCTGTCATCATAAGAATCCACAGCTACTTTTGCTTTTTCACCTGGAATTCTCACTACTTTTTTAATGGTAATTAAACCGTCAAACACTTCCGGAATTTCCTGTTCAAATAATTTTTCCAAGAATTTCTCAGAAGTTCTTGACATGATAATTTGAGGTTTATTCCCTTTTAATTCAACGCTTTCAATAATTCCACGAACATTATCTCCTTTACGGAAAAAGTCAGATGGAATTTGTTTTTCTTTTGGCAAAACAATTTCATTTCCTTCATCATCCACAAGAATTACCACTCTTGGTCTTACGTGATGCACTTCGGCAGTGTAAATATCACCGATTAAATCTTTAAATTGCTTATAAAGATTAGTGTTATCGTGTTCATGAATTTTTGAAATTAAATTTTGACGCAAAGCCAAGATAGCTCTTCTTCCTAAATCAATCAATTTCACTTCCTCTGAAACTTCCTCACCAATTTCAAAATCCGCTTCAATTTTTCTAGCTTCTGTTAAAGTAATCTCTTCATTTTCGAAATCCAAATCTTCATCGGCAACGATTACTCTTCTTCTCCAAATCTCCATATCTCCCTTATCAGGATTGATAATGATATCGAAATTATCATCTGAACCGTATTTTTTCTTCAATGCATTTCTAAATACATCTTCTAAAATTGCCATAAGCGTTACACGATCAATAAGTTTATCATCTTTAAACTCTGAAAATGAATCGATTAATGCTAAATTTTCCATGCGAATTCTTTAAATTAAAATGTTACTGTAACAACGGCCTCTTTAATATCTGTATAAGGTATCTGTTGTTCTTTCTGTACTGTTTCTTTTCCTTTGCCTACTTTCTTAGGCTCTCTTGCTTTCCAAGACAAAATTATGAAATCTTCATTAGCATCAACTAATTCAGCTTCAATTTTTTCAGTATTTGTAGTCACTATCAAAGTTCTGCCAATATTTTTTATATATTGTCGCGTTAATTTTAATGGCGAACCTACACCTACTGAAGCTACTTCAAGAGAATAATCCTGTTCTTCTCTGTCTAATTTACTTTCTATTGCACGACTTATATCAATACAATCCTGCAAAACCACTCCATTATCATCATCCAAAGTAATCATCACTTTAAATGCATCAGTAATAGTTAAGTCAATTAAAAAAAGTGAAGATCTCTCCTCAAGAACCTCCTGCAATAACGAACTTACTTTTTCTTTAAATGTCATATTTTTTTATAAAAAGAGGGGACATTTAGTCCCCTCATTATCTAGATTTTAATAAATAACTCTGCAAATATAGTGTTTATTTTTATAAACCAAAAATAATTACCCCTTGTTAATCCTTTTCTTAAAGTTTCAATAAACAAACTACTACAAATTTAAAAGAAAACTAATATTCAATTCTCCTCTTTAACTTTTTAATAACCAAAAGGATTTCCAACACTCTCCATAGGTATTGTAAACCACTGAGGTCCATTTTCTGTCATATAAAAATGATCTTCGTGTCTGATTCCAAATTTCCCTGGAATACAAATCATTGGTTCATTACTAACAACCATTCCTTCTAAAAGTTGAATCTCACTTCCTCTAACCAAATAAGGATATTCGTGAATATCTAAACCTGTCCCATGGCCTACACGGTGCGGTAAACCCGGTAAACTATAATCAGCACTCAAACCTGCATTTGCTAAAGTTTTTCGGGCAGCATCATCAACTGAACCACAAGTAACACCAATTGTTGCTGCTTTAAAAGCGGCTAATTGAGTGGCTTTTTCTAAGTTCCAAATTTCTTTATATTCGTCAGAAGGAGTACCGTAAACATAAGATCTTGTGATATCCGAAAGATAACCTTCTAAACGACAACCGGTATCCACTATCACAGCATCATTTTCTTTTAAAGTTTGAGGAACCGCTACTCCATGTGGATATTGAGTATCATCTGAAAACAAAACAATACAAAAATAAGAACCCGAGGTTACACCTGCTTTTTTATGTGCTTCATTAATAAAATGAACAACTTCATCTACACTGATACCTGGTCGTAAAATTTTAGCAGCTGCTTTTTGAACTACCATTGTAATCTCTTTTGCCTGCTTTATAATAGCTAATTCATTTACTGATTTTTGCATACGACATCCTGCTGTAATTTGCTGAGCAGTTTGAATATTACAGGAAGGATTTGCTTTTAAAATCCCATCAACTAAAAAATAAGCCGCAGACTCATCTATAGCCATGTTTGCACTGCTTTTATTTTTCTTTGCTAACAACTCATTAAGCAGCATAAAAGGTGACTCGTGTTCTTCCCAACAATAAATATCCGCCGCTACCTGACAGTATTTTTTAAAAGTACCTTCTTCAAATTTTGGAACTATGTATTTCAAAGTCCCATCCTCAAAAAGCAAAGCTCCTACCATTCTTTCCGAAGGACTCCATTGTGTTCCTGTGAAGTAGTATAAATTAGTACCTGCATTCAAATACAAAACCTCCACCGAGTTTTCTTTCATTAAATGTGTTGCCTTTTCGATTCTCGACAAATATTCATCGATTTGAATGGGCTGAACATTTTGAGTCATATTTGTAATTTTTTCTAACTCAAAAGCAGCATTTGAACCTCCTACTCCAATTGTTTTTTCAGTCATTTTAACACCAATTAATTATTTTATAATTTCAAAAAAAAATGAATTATCTTATACTTCACGATCAAATAATTGATAAAAATAAGATGCAGCTACTAAGTCTTCTAAGGCATGCCCAACCGATTTAAAGAAGGTTATTTCAGTATCCGAAGTTCTCCCTTTTTTTGTATTAGAACACAACTCAAACAAATCAGCTTTAATACTTTCTTTGGAGAGAATACCATTGGTTAGCGGAATTAAGATATCACCGCTTTCTTTTAATCCGCCTTGATAAGTATCTAAAAACACAGCTGATTTGATGACAGCTTCATCATCTGCTTCTCTGGTATCTTTTTTGTAAGCCCCAACTAAATCCAGATGTTGTCCTTCTTTTAGATATTTCCCAAAAACCAAAGGAGTAGGAGACAACGTCGCTGAAGAAATAATATCAACTTCAGAAATTTTATCTTCGATTTGTTCAATAACACTACAAGTAAACGGAAAATCTTTTAGCGCATCAACAATATCTTGTGCTTTCTTCTTATCTCTTCCCCAAATGTAAACTTGTTTTATGGGTCTTACACTAGCATGAGCTTTAATTAAATTAATTGATAAAGCCCCCGTTCCAATCATTAACATAGAACTAGAATCAGGTCTAGACAGATAACTACTTGCTAATGCTGATGTTGCCGCAGTCCTTTTAGCAGTTAATGATTTTGCATCCAAAATAGCTTTAATATTTCCTTTATGAGCATCCAAATAGATATACGTCCCCTGAATAGCAGGCATATCAAATTTTCCATTATTAGGACTCACCGTAACAATTTTGACACCTACGTTTTTTCCGGGATTAAAGGCCGGCATTAACAGTAAAGTAGAATCTTTATCTTCTTCAGGATTAGAAAAATCATGATGATGACGCATGGGAACTACAATATCTGAATTAGAAAACCCATCTCTCAGTGCCTCAATTAATTCATTAAAACTGCAATTCTTTTCTATAAAATCATCTGCTATTTGATGTATTTTTTTCATGTTTCTTTTAAAATTGTAAATCTGAAACTATTCGAATTGTTAACCTAACATTTAGTATTTCCACACCAAAACATCTGCAGTTTTTATATCATTTTTCCCAATAACAACCTTAGCATTAGATGGTAGATCAATATGAAATATTTTATCTGTATAATTCACTGCAATACCAAAACCATCACGATATTCAACTACCACACCTTCAGGATAATTCTCAATAGGAATATTTTGCTGATTGTACAACTTAGTCAAAACCTGTTTTTCAAGTTCCCCATTTTTAGAATCAAGCCCAATATAAGTCACTGTTCCTTTACCAAGTTTACGTGAAATAACCGCTGGTGTCTCTGCATAGAAATCACCTTGATACGTTGCCCAAACATCAGTTCCTTTATTAGGTTTTAATAAATCTCCCCAACTTGTCCATCCAAATTCCTGTTCATTAAACTTAACTGTTCCTGGAGATTGCGGCATAAGTAAATCATAAGAATCTATTTGAGAACCTATTAAATCCCACATTGGTTCATAAAATTTGGCTTCCCATAAATGCCCCAAACGGTTTTGTATTCCTGAACGACAACTTAACACTAGATTCCCTCCATTCTTAGCATACAAAGTAAGTTTATCAATCATCTTTTGATCAATCATCTGATAAGCAGGCACAAGCAAAACCGGATATTTAGAAAAATCAGTTGTATCACGAACAAAATCAACAGGCGCACCAAATGATTTTGCTGCCTTATAGTATTTCATAAAATGCCCTAACGTACTCCATTCTCTTGTTTGCTTATTGAGTTCTATTCCCATAACATTATCAGCATTGAATAAAATAGCTGTTCTACGTTTTAAATAAAAATCAGGCAAGGTAGCCTTGTCATCATATTTTGTACGTAGTGTACCCAATTCCTTAATAAACTGAGCAAATTCTTGACCTCCCGGAGTTGGTGTAACGCCATCTGTCCCCACAATACCATAATGAAATTGTTCATATCCATACAAAGGAGCACGAAAACGATAAGTACAAGTAAACTTACTACCTCCGGCAAAAACATGCCATAACCATAAACGAACAGCACCCGGTAATGGCTGTGGATTTATACTTCCCCAGTTTACCTGTCCCGGTTGTAACTCCATACAACCATACATTCCTTTTGTAGGACGGAAAAAATCATTTGACATTGCTACATCAGTATAATTACCTAATCGATATCCATTTTTACCTATTCCTAAACTTCCTCCATAAACAATATAGCGCGTGTAACAATCAAAATCTAATTCCTTACTCATGCCCACAAATCCTTCATTATAATTGGATCTGTAATTAGATGTAATCCACTGATCTTTTGTGATATTTTTACGAATGGTAACTGCCTGAGAATCGAGAAAAGTTGCAGTTTCCTCATCTGCAAATCGGTAATGGTCTAATTGTGCATGTAAATTCATCCCCCATTCTCTGTGTAATGGAATATTAATTTGATCAAACGTACTGTAGGTTCCACTCCAAAAACTATTTCCCCAAGCATGATTTAAGGTTTCAATCGTTTTATATTTGGCTTTTAACCAATCTCTAAAACGTTGTTGCGCATCTGCTCCATAATCCAAAAAACGAGCAGGTTCATTATCAACTTGCCAACCGATGATATTTTTATTATTGCCATATTTTTTAGCTAATTGCTCAATCATTTTCAACGAATAATATCTATAATAATTACTTGAAAATGATGCGTGTTGTCTGGAACCGTGGTCTGTTTTTGTACCATCTTCATAAGTACAAAGTATATCCGGATGCTTGCGAGTTAACCATACGGGCGGAGTTGCTGTTGAAGTACACATTACTATTTTCAAATTGTATTTTGCAGCTATTTCTACTGCTTTATCTAACCATTTAAAATCGTAAACTCCTTCCTGTGGCTCTAATTCAGCCCAGGCAAATTCACCAAAATGAGTGAATTCAAAACCCATTTCAGCTATCTTTTTCAAATCACGATCCCATTGACTTGGGTCCCAATGTTCAGGATAATAATAAACCCCTACTGTAGTAAGGTCTTTCTTTGGAAAATATTTATCAAATTTTTGAGCATTCAGATTGAAGCTAAAAAAAATACTTAAAATGGCAAAAAAAACTTTTTTAAAAAAATGTGATTCCAATATCTGTCTCATTTGAATTATAATTTAATTTGAAACTCTTTAGTTTTTAATGGAATTTTGAAAGCATCTCTAGTCTTCTCATAAGATAATTTCACTTCCTGATCTACTCTTAAATAAGCGTAAGGTGTATAAGCATTTTTAGCATCTAAAGTAATTTCAACTTCTTTAGTTTTTGTGTTATAGCGTACCTTTTCAAATGTGCCTGAATCTAAGGTTAGCCACATTTTTCTAGGAGCGATATATACCTTAGATTTTGCTGCTGTTGTAATTGCTACTTCAACTACATCGCCTTTGGTCTTAAGATTTCCTCCAAAAGCCAGCCAGCCTAAGTCTTTTTCATAAGTGATAAAAGTAGCCGTGTTTACTGCATAGCCAAAAAACCCGGAACCATAATCTCCCGAGTGATAATCAATGCGAAGAGTCTCGGGATAGGAATGAAAAGCAGCAGGTCCAAAACCATCTTCTGTAATATTTGAAATTCCACCTAATAATCCACCATAACCTACTTTTAACAAATGAAAATCATCTGGCGTTTTTCTGAATTGTTCTAAAACAGGAATAGCATTCAAAGCCGATCCGTAATGATGAATTTGACGCTCTACTCTGGATAATTTTCCACCGTATAAAAAATCCCAATACCTACGGGCATTACCATTGTAAGCCCAATGCGGCATTACTGGCATATAAGCCAAGATTGCATCTAATGTTACCTTTGCTTTATCATCATATCCAAAATAATCAGACCACATATAAACTTCTTCCTGACCTGTAGAATCCCAAGGCATTTCACTACCAAACGGATAATTTAATTTTCTCCAATGATCAGCTCTACTTTTCATTTTAGCCTCTAAATCATTTGCCATTTGAGTATAACCTTCGGTTTTCAAATCTTTTAATATCAATAAAAAAACCGTGCCTTCCATTTGACCAAATTGCGCATAATAAGGAGCTAGCGTTGTCATAGCAATACTGGTCTCATAAGCATTTTTCAAATACCAATCCCAAGAATGATTTGTTACCAAACCTTCATGATAACGTGCCAAACGGTACATTGCCCAATGTGCTGCCGCAACGTGTGGGTAATTATAAGATCTTCCCGGATCATCTGATGCTTCTTTGTTCCATGCTGCCCAAGTTCCATAATTAATATCTTTGCTGTAAGTACCTTCAGGCATTAACTTTGGCTCATAGTAAAAAACACTCTTTTTAACACCAAACTTATTTTTTCCTTCTTTGTATTGAATACTTCCCCAAAGGGTACTATCTACAAATTGTTCCAGTTTTTTTATTTCATTGACATCAGGTTGAACTAATTGTTTCATAATAGCAGCTAACCAACCACCGGCCCCTCCTTCATCACTAAGTCCTGCTACCCATACACGGCTATCCTGACTTAATTGTTTTTTTGTTTCATAATCATATGAAATCACGGAAGGATTTCTATGGAAAAGATCATCTTTTTGGTCAAACCATTGAGCAGTTGTCAAAAAATGACCAAAATCTGCAATAACATTCGTTTCTGATTTGATTATTTTATAATTAATTGTTTGTTGCAAACCATCCTCATAAACTACTGTCAATCGGGCTCTACCCCATTTCTTACCATGAACAATATATTCTGCAAAAGATTTTTTATCCTTTGATTTCTTTTCTATAACTAAAGCTCCTTCTGGTTCCACTTTAAAAATCTTAACCGCCTTATTGTATTTTAGAAAAAGATGTCCGTCTACATCCTGAGGTAAGACATAACCTGGAACTCCTAATGCGACTGGACGTTCATTTTTAATCAAAGCTGTTTGAATATTTTTGATTTCGTCAACCAATACCAACTTTAATGAAAAATTTTGAGATGCACCCGATTTTAAAATCAAAGAAGTAGGTGTATTCCATTGTTCCGCTGCTTTCCATTCATTTTCGGCATAAGCCTTACTTAACGGCATCCACTCATGAAAACCTTCAAAAACTATCGTTCTGGGTGTAGGATCATCTAATAAAGGACGGTAGGCTTCAAAAGGCATATTTTGATCAGGAAGCACTAATAAAGCCGGACCATGACCACTTAATCTTTTCACTTCAAGATAACCGGCGTCTTTACCAATATAGGGATCATAAAACACATTTTGAACATGTGTTTCGTCTAATGTTTTTCCTTCCAAAATATTATTAAAAACCATAGGAATTCCTAAAGCTCCTATTTCTAAATCAGCATTAGTTTTATTAGTAATCTCAAAACGTAAAATTAAATTTCCGTCTTTCTCTTCATAAAAACGCTTTATCGTTACCGGAATATTTGCAGGTAATGTATTCGAAAGATCGGCTGCAGCTATAATATTTCCTGAAACCTCTAATGGGATAATTGCAGTACGTTTAGCAGCTGTCGAATAACTTTCCCAACTCCCATTAGCAGCTTTAATTCTAAGATTAATATCCCCTAAATGATACAAGCCATCTTTATCTCTAATAGCTAATCGGTCACCTGGAGTAAAATCAAAACTCTTATCTGAAAGCGGGTATAGTCCAGCAACAGTTTGAGAAGACTGAAGCAATTTGAGTGCAAAAGATTTAGTAGTCAAATTAATAAGTCCTTTATCTACTTCAAGCGTTGCTTTTTTTGCCTTAATTCTATCCCAATATTCTTGCGCCTGCAAATTATTTGATACGATGTAACAACATATAAACAAGACTAATAAACGTGTTTTTTTCATTTTTGTCCTTTATTTAAAATCGGTTGAGAATTTCCATGTTGATCTATAATCCTCATTAACTTCTAAATTTTCAAGCAAAATTCTTAGCATTTCTACAGGCATCATATTCTCTTTTAAAACACGATCGTGAAACTGCTTTTCAGTCCAACCTTTAGCTATTAATTCCTTTTTCAATGCATAAAATTGTAAACCACCCGTCATATACGCCATTTGATACAAAGGAGCATCTCCGCTTGCAAAAGAACGTCTTACCTCAGCCTCAGCATTAGCATATTCATGACCCACTTCATTAACCAATAAATCAATACATTGCTGTGGAGTCATTTCACCTAAGTGGTATTTTAGTGAAAATATAATTCGGGCACAGCGATGAATTCTCCAAAATAACATCCCTAATTTTTGTTCTGGTGTTTGCGGAAATTGTTTGTTCCAAAGTTCAATTTCCCAATATAAAGCCCAACCTTCCATCCAAAAAGGCGTATCAAAAAGTTCTCGGTAAGGCTTATTACGACTATTCATAAAAAACTGCAAGTTATGCCCCGGCAACAATTCATGCTGTACAGTTGCGCGCGAAAAATTAGGATTATTTCCTCGCATGCTCATCAGTTTATCAGACTGATCCATATCTTCTGTTGGATAGGAAATACTAATTTCCCAGCCACCTGTAAAAAACGGATTAATTTTTTGACGTTCCGGTGTCATCATAATCATTTGCCATGTCTCTTTAGTTAAATCTGGCAAAGTAATTAAATCTCTTTCTTCAATAAATTTCACTGATTGATTGTACAAATCAGTTATGGCTTGAGGTTGTTCCCCAGCTGCAACATACGTTTGTTTTACATGTTCTAAAGCAGCTTTCCAGTCTTTTCCGTAACCTAATTCAGTCGAAGCCTTAATCATTTCCTGTTTGCACCATTCAAATTGCTTTTGAGCAGCAAGAATCATTTCTTCTGGAGTGTAAGGAATATATTCAAAAGCAAAACTTTTCAAAACAGCTTCTCTTCCTAATGGTTTTCCAATAATTCCACTCCCATCATCTTTGATACTTGTTTTGGAATAATTAGTACTTAAAAAACTACTATATTCTTTCAATTTTGCTGACAAACTTTGGTATGGTTTTTCCATCCACCAGGTAAACTCAGGATCGTAACTATAATAAAAACCATAAGCTTCTTTTAATGATCTTGCAAATGAGTTCACTGCTTTCGAAGCTTTCTCTGCCTCAAACCAATCTTTAAAAGGTTTATTTTTAAGCAATTCTATTTTTTTATTGATATTAGCTTCAGCAATACCAAACTGCTTTGCCAAATCAGCAGATACAGGTTTTTTCCCTCTTCTTCTTTCTTTTATAAAAACATTAATATCTGTTGTAAAATCAATTACCGAAGCAATTTCTTTAAATGATTTGTATTCTATTTGTAAAAAGTAATCGTCTTTATTGATAACGTTTTTCAACAATAAATAATCTACTTTTCCTTGTTGAGAAAGACTCTTAAAATCAATTTCTTTTATTGTTTTTTTCCAATCCTCATATAACTTTGAAAACCGTACATAATATTCCTCTGATTCTCTGTTAGAATAAAAATTTTGCAATGCGGTTTTATCAGCCTTATACGTATTGACTACATCTATGAGCTCGCTGGAAAAAGTGGGAATAAGCATAAATAAAAATATAATAAAGGTTAAAATTGATTTTTTCATACAAATGATTTTAAAGATTTATACTTCCATAATCTAAACACTATTTTAAAGTTACATCGAGATAAACCGAATGACGATCATAAGTATTATAAAATGGCTTAAAGATTACTCCATCAATAGTAAACTCTAATTTTTCAGGATTTCCCTGAATTGATTTACTAATATCTTTAGCATCAAAAGTTACTTTTCGCCAATCTTTTCTCGGTTCTGTTTCTTGAGCAGCAAGTAAAACAGGGCCATAAAATAAACTGGCAATATTTTGCTGATCCATGATAGGCACCAGATGAAATTCAAATGGCATACCTAATTCAATAGTATCACCATTATTCCATTTACGGCTTAGAGTAATATAACTACCCGGCTGAGCCTTTACAGTTTCTTCTTTTCCATTTATTTTTACAAAAAAACCTTTTGTTGCCCAGTGTGGTACACGTACATTAATATTAAATTTACCTTTACCCTTAATGGTTAATAATGTTTTATCGGTATTTGGAAAGGAAGTTGTTTGCTCTAGAATTACCTTTTTTTCATTCCATTTCAATGTTGAAGGCATAAATAAATTTACATACAATGCATTATTATCCTTGCTTTTAAAATAGATTGAATTTTGCAATTTTGTACTGCTTTCTAAGGCTGTACCATTACAACAGGTAAAACCTGACATATCACCATTACTGAATTGTTTTGTAGCACCGGCTCTCAAGGATACATGATACGTATTTGCCGGACTGTCTTCGGCTACAGACGCAAGAATATGATTGTACAATCCTCGTTCATAATAGTCCATTAATTCAGCACGTTGATCGTATAAAAACAAATCTCCAGTTAGTTTCAACATATTATAAGTGGCACAAGTTTCATTTTGTCCCCCTGCTGATAAACCATTTTCATAAATAGTAGATGGTTGCGCAATAAAACATTCTGCATTAGCAGGATTACGAGCTCCTGCTACACCTCCTATACTATATTCGTATTCATTAGTAACTTTGTACCAAAAATTATCGGCAACATGATAATAAGCAGGATCATTCGCATTACGGTACATTTCGAGTGCACCTACAATTTGCGGAATATGCTGATTAGCATGCAACCCCCTGAAAGTATCCACATTTTTAGCTAAACCATGAGAATGCTGTACATCTCCATAAAACAATTTAATGTTATCAAATAATTGAGCTACCTCAAGGTATTTTTTATCATTAGTTATTCTATACAATCTTGCCATTACCTCGTTCATTCCCCCAAATTCTCCGGCAATGTATCTATTCCACATACTTACTAATGTCTCAGTAGGCAATTTGCTTAAACGGAGATTAACCCAGGTTCCCATTCCTTTGGCTATTTCTAGTGCTTTCTTGTTACCACTTACTTCATAAACATCAATTAATCCTGCCAAAATCTTATGTAAGGTATAATAAGGTGCCCAAATTTGCGTTTTTTGACCTCCATAATTGGCTCCTTTTTCCAGCATGATAAATTGATCCGGCGGATAAGCACTGATGAAGCCTTCTCCCCAATTCCAATAATCCGTGCGAATACCTTCATCACTTAAATCAGAATCATAAGTTGTTTTTCCTTGAGCCGGAGGTACTGCAGTTGGATCTGACACATAAGATTCTCCCGTTTTTTTGGGATGACCAGACATTTGGGCTAATTGATACAAGGTATTCACCATGTATTCCATTTTATTAGCAAAATTTGCCTGTAATTTTTTATCATAGCCTGTACTT
This sequence comes from Flavobacterium flavipallidum, assembly GCF_038289905.1. Lineage (NCBI taxonomy): Bacteria > Pseudomonadati > Bacteroidota > Flavobacteriia > Flavobacteriales > Flavobacteriaceae > Flavobacterium > Flavobacterium flavipallidum. The sequence continues at coordinate 170,227 of NZ_JBBYHU010000001.1, forward strand.
GCATAAGCCTGCGCAATCGCAGTAAGATAATGTCCAGTAGCGTGTCCTCTTAACTTTGTTTCCTGACTGTCCCATACTCCTAATGGATTTGCACCTACAGGTTGTTCCTGACCAAAAGCATTGCGAAACATAAAGAGAAAATCATCCGGATTAGTTTTAACAAGTGTGTTTATGAATTTATCTCTGTTTTCAATAAACTTTGTATTATGACCATGAAGATCTGTATTCAAAGAAACTTGATCTAAATTAAACACCTCTAACTTCTTGTTAGGCGGTGTAATCTCTTTACTATTTACTACAGTTATAATTGCTTTCGGTTTAAGATCAGAACCAGCAATACGTCCTGTCACAGTATAATTTCCAGCTTTTAAAACATCGCTATTGTCGTTTGGCGAAGGCCAGATCACACGTACATCAGGACCAGAAACCCCATCTTTATAAACTCCCTTTACGTAACTTGGAATTCGCGGAAGGTTACCTAATTCTGTTTGCACCTCGACATCAGATACACTAACTAAATATTCATTATAAAGCTGAGGATTTGTTTTAGAAAAAACCTGAAGTACATCTACAACTCCTTTTTCTTCATTTACATCTGAGTTACCTTTTCCCGAAGCATTTTTATAAATCATACTAATTTGCTTTTCGCTCAAAGGAGTACGGTAGATTCTAAAATCATGCAATTTAGCGTTGAGATAACTATTTTCATCTACCAAAGATTTACCAATGTATAGCTTGTTTTTATTCGTAGAATTTTTGCCAAACAATTGCTTCAATTCCAAATCCAAATTTTTAGTTACACTTGCAAGTACACCATTAACATAAGTACTCATAGTTTTATCTGAAATTGCAATAACTACTACCACATGATTCCACTTATCAACTTCAAGTACTGCCGATTTAGAGTTATAATTATTTCCAGATTCAGTGGCTATTTCTGTTTGAAAACTATTCACTTCCTTGGTTCCCGTTGGTGCAACAAAAAAACGAGACTTAGCGGTTTTCCCGAAGTCAAAAAATAGTTGCCCAGTTTGTCCAGAACGCAAATAAATCCATCCCGATATGCTTACAGATTCCTCTCCTATCAAGGCTTCTCCTGGCAGAGTTACATAAGCTTTCCCATTTGAAGACAAAGACAAAACCTTACCAAACAGCATATCATTTTCAAATTTTGTTCCAGCTCCTTGGATCTTTCCATGCCTGTTATTTCTAGACCAATCTTTAGTATCTCCATCAAAAACATAGCGAGCAATCAAATCTGTTTCGCCAATTCCGTCTAAAATTTGATCTCCACTTTGCGCAAACAAAGTAGTAGTCCCCAATGTCCAGAAACTTAGTATCCCAAAAATAAATGACTTGTAACTTTTCATATTTAGATAATATTTGTTTTTAAAAAATATTGAATTTGCTTTGAAATTCATTTAGCGCTTGCATTATGAAATTATGATGCCTTCCTGAAAATTAAACTTTTTCACTAACCCTAAAATTTTCAATTTCAGACCTTAGAAAAAATCATTTGTATACTTTGTCCCAAGTGGGAGGTGTAACACCCATCAAATGTTGTACAAAATAATCTCTACGCTTGCGTTCACCGTAATCTCCTCCTGCCGAATGCCCCATCCCTGGAATAGTAACTAATTCAAAATTTTTATTTGCTTTTATCAAAGCATTTGCAAACTGCATTGTTGAAGCCGGATCTACATTGTCATCAAGCTCACCTAAAATCAGCATTAAATTACCTCCCATTTGAGCAGCATTAGCTGTATTAGAACAAGCTTCGTATTCCGGTCCTATAGGATAACCCATCCATTGTTCATTCCACCACATTTTATCCATTCGATTATCATGACAACCACAAGAAGAAACAGCTACGTCATAAAAATCAGAATTAAAAACTAAAGCTGCTCCTGCATTTTGCCCTCCGGCTGAAGTGCCATGAATTCCAACTTTATCAATATTCATATAAGGATATTTAGCAGCTGCTGCTTGCATCCACAATTTTCTATCCGGAAATCCACCGTCTTTTAAATTCTTCCAACACACATCATGAAATGCTTTAGAACGATTAGATGTTCCCATTCCGTCAATTTGTACAACAATAAAACCTAATTCAGCTAAGGCTGTCATTGACCAATAATAAGGCTGAAAATTCTTTGGTACAAATGAATCCTGAGGTCCTGCATAAATATATTCGATTATTGGATAAATACGATTGGGATCAAAAGTGGTAGGACGCACAATGATTCCCCAAATGTCTGTTTTTCCATCTCTCCCTTTTGCAGTAAAAACTTCAGGAGCTCTCCATCCTGCATTTAACAAATCAGTAATATCTGCTTGTTGTAATTTTACATTTACTTTTGAATTTGCAACATTTTTCAACAAAGTAACAGGAGCTTTATCTACACTTGAATATTGATCCACATAAAACTGATAATCTGGAGAAAAACTCACTTTATGATTACCATCTTCAGTAGTTAAACGCTTAAAATTTTTACCATCAAAATCAATACGGCAATAATGTAACAAATAAGGATCTTGATTATTATCTAAACCACTAGCCGTGAAATAAATCTGGCGGTTTACCTCATCTACCTTAATTACTTCCCTTAATGGCCAATTTCCTTTTGTAATTTGATTTTTCACCTTGCCAGTATTGGCATCTATCAAATACAAATGATTCCAGCCATCACGTTCTGATGCCCAAATTATTTGATTTGCTTTTCTTAAATTGTAACGGTATTTTTTTCCACTATAGTTAACAAAAGTTGGGCTTGTTTCATCGATTATTACTTTAACCTTACCATCTGCAGCATTTACTTCTAAAACCCTGTAAACCTGATGCCCTCTTTGATTGAATTCAAATGTAAAAGCAGAACTATCATCTTTCCAGTCAAAATTAGAAAGCTCATACTGTTCCTGAAACAACGCCGTTGCAATTGCCAAATGCTTTTTAGATGTAATATCAAATAATTGCGGACTTTTAAATGGCAATTGATCGCCCGGTTTTAAATAATCTCTATCCTGCAATTTGGGTTGAAATTGGTCTTTAGGACTAGATTCAACAAAATAAATTTTATGCTCTTCACCTGGCCTTACTTTATAGGCCATAATTTTTTTACCATCTGGCGACCACTCTAAATAGGAGGAATAATAGAAACCTTTTGAACCATCATAACTCAATTGAGTTTCTAACTGAGTATTTATATTTTTTATGTATAAATTGTAGTTTTTTATAAAAGCAACGTTAATCAAATCCGGTGATTTAACTTCTCGCTTACTTTGTTCATCAAAACGATCTCCCCAATAGGCATTTCTTCTTTGTGTCTTTTTATAACCTCCTTTTATTTTGCTTAATTCATAACTCTTTAAATCACAAGATATTTTTAAAGAATCAGTAGTAAAAACAAGCGTAGAGAAATCTTTATCAAACTCTAAATTATCAATTGGCAGTTGTTTAGAAACTATTTTCTTATCTAAGATTTTAGAAAGGGACGCTGCCAAACGCTCTTGATTGAAAGCAGGAATTTGTTTTTCCTGTTTAGCATCAACCAAGAGAAATTCATTTCCATTCTTAGCATTGTTTACATACCAAAAACTAGTATTATTTACCCAATGAAATTCTTTTGGAGAATTAAAAACTTTATTCTTAAATAAAGAATCTACTGCATTTGCTTTTTGATACTCTTTTAAAGTGCCTTGAGCAAAATTTATATTACCTACAAAAAGTGCTAAAACTACATAAACTCTCATGCTAATTGATTTCATAACTTAAATTTTAATAAAAATATGAAAATTCAATAGAGCGATTTTGGTCAATATTAACTAAAACCAAGACTATATTAACCATAAAAATTATCAACAAAAAAAAACAAGTTAATTTCTACAAGACTAGAATGTAATATTCTGAATAAAATAAAGAAATTAATAAAAAGCTAAAAAGAATGAAAAATTTATTCCTCCTTTTTTACCAAGTAATAAACAGGAATTCCTAGTAGCATGATAAGCACACCCCAGCCACAAGTAGAAAATTTAGTAAATAATAAAGAAATGGACACTGCTGAAGCTACAAGAACATAAATAGCCGGTAATACAGGATAAGCAAATGCTTTGTAAGGCCTTTCTAATTCTGGTTTTGTTTTCCTAAGAATAAAGATCCCACAAATTGTAAGAATATAAAAAACAAGTACAATTATGATTACAAAATCAAGTAGATCACCATATTTGCCCGTAAAACATAAAGCAGAGGCCCAAATACATTGTGCCCAAAGTGCCCAAGCCGGCACACCTTCATGATTTAAAACAGCTGCTTTCTTAAAAAACAAACCATCTTTTGCCATAGTATAATAGACTCTTGCTCCTGCCAAAATCAATCCGTTATTACAGGCAAAAGTTGAAATCATAATCATTATAGCAATAATCAAAGTTCCTATATTACCCAAAATATATTGAGCAGCCACTACCGCAATTCTATCAGATTTAGCAGTTGCTAATTCATCTAAAGACAAAACAGAAACATACATTACATTAGTCAAAACATAAATTATTGTCACAATTAAGGTACCTAAAAACATACTCAATCCCACATTTCGTTTTGGATTTTTAATTTCTCCTGCAATAAAAGTAACACCGGTCCAAGAGTCACTTGAAAACAAAGTTCCAACCATTGCTGCAGAAATTCCTGATAGTAGTGCAACTCCTCCGATAGGTGACCAACTAGCTGTTGATAAATCAAAAGAACGAGGTGACCATGCATTAGCCCAATTCATATTCCAAACTTCAGCTTTTGCACCAAGCAAAAATCCAAAAATGATTAGTCCTGAAATAGACGCAATTTTAATTATAGTAAGAATCGTTTGTAACAACTTACTATTCTTAACACCTCTCGTATTTAAATATGTTAGAAAAACGACTGTTACTACCGAAAGAATTTGAGCAGCATTCAACTTAAAATTTCCCGACTCAAAAAGTATATTTTCGTCACTGACCACAGGAAAAATATAAGCAGTAAACTTAGAAAAAGCAACTCCTACAGCTGCTATAGTTCCGGTTTGAATAACCGAAAAGAAACTCCATCCGTACAAAAAAGCCACTAACTCATTATAAGCTTCTTTTAGATAAACATATTGACCGCCAGCCTTTGGAAACATCGCACTCAACTCACCATAACTTACCGCAGCAATCATTGTAATTATACCCGAAATTAGCCAAATAAGAAGCAACCAACCTACTGAACCAACTTGTCTGGCAATATCGGCACTAACAATAAAAATACCTGATCCAATCATTGAGCCTACCACTAACATTGTTCCGTCAAGCAATCCTAATTCTTTTTTGAATTCTGTCTCATTATTTATTGCCATTTTATTTCTTTTTTATAAGGTTAATTAATTAAAAAATATGCTTAGACTATGACTCTAGGAACAACTCGAATTGAATTATTTTGCTCCCGGAGGGCAATTTTCAATAATGTATTTCATAAATGTATCATTGAGATGTTTTCTCGTTCCCACACCTTCATTAATGCTATGGGAACGATTAGGATAAATCATTAAATCAAACATTTTATCATATTTGACCAATTCATTGATGAGTACTTCTGCATTTTTATAATGAACATTATCATCACCTGTTCCATGGATATATAATAAATTTCCTTTGAGATTTTTTGCATGATTAACTGGTGATGCTTTAGCGTATGCTTCTTCATTCTCCGAAGGCAAGCTCATATATCGCTCTGTATAAATATTATCATAAAAATGCTGATCAGTAACTGCAGCAACCGAAATCCCTGTTTTATAAATTTCAGGATATTGAAACAATAAGTTTAAGGTTACTGCTCCACCACCACTCCAGCCGTGAACAGCCACACGAGTCGTATCAATAAAATTCCATTTCAAAATTTCCTTGGCTGCCATTGCTTGATCACGTGTATTAATAATTCCAATATTTTTATAAATAGACTTGCGCCATTCTGTCCCTTTCATCACTGGAGTTCCTCTATTATCAAGAGCAATTCCAATATAACCTTGAGGAATTAAATTAGAAATAAACCCATTAAAATAAGGCACATCATTAGCTACAGAAGCTGCAGGCTCACCATACACATAAAAAAACAACGGATATTTTTTTGTTGCATCAAAATCAAGAGGTTTAGCCATAATTCCATCCAGCTCCACTCCATCGATTGTTTTAACTTTAAACTTTTCAAGACTAAAATTTCTGATTGGTTTTACAAAAACATCAGCTTCTTTTGGAAAAATCTTTTTATGTTCAACTAACGATAGCAGGCGTGAATTCCAATTTCTGTTGATGTTAGAATTTGTATGAACTGCATAAGCTCCATCTGATGAAAAACTATAGGTATTTGTTCCTTCAAAAACTGAAGGAGTCACTCGTTTTGTTTTTTTAGAATTCAAATTAGTTTCATACAAATAGCGCTGAGTGGCATCAGATGGACTTGACAAATGATAGATGCTTTTTGTTTTTTTATTATAAGTCAAAAAATAAGTGTCAAAATTTACTTTGGTAACTAAGTCTTTCTTTTTGCCGTCAATACTTATTTTATAAATATGCATCCAACCATCTACATCTGAACTCCAAAGAAATGCTTTACCATTATCAACAATTGTACAGGGAAAACCATCATATTTTCCCGCTGAGCTATCAAAAACATCAATCCAGGCTTTAGAACTTTCCTGATAAATTTTATTAGCTACCCCTGAATTTGAGTTGCATCTGTAAAGCGTAACCTGATTTTGTTTTCTATTCAATTGAACAACCATTAACTCATTAGAGTTCAGCCATTGTATTCTTGGCAAGTAATTATTATCCGCTTCACCTGGTATTTTCAACCAATTTACTTTTTTATCTGCAAGGGTAATTACTCCCAATTTTACTGCAGAGGGCTTCTCTCCTGCTTTTGGATATTCAACCGGTATAGTAAATGGATATAGCGCATCGGTATTGTTAATCATCAAATGAAACTTGGTTTCAGTAGCATCTACTCTCCAAAAGGCTATTTGACTTCCATCCGGGCTCCATCTAAATCCATCTCTTGCCATGAGTTCTTCTTCATAAACCCAGTCAAATGTTCCATTTATAATTTTGTCATCACCATCAAATGTCAATTGAGTAATTACTCCTGAATTCAAATCTTCTGCATAGATATTGTGTTTTGAAACATAGGCTATAGTCTTACCATCATTGGAAAATTTAGCAAACATAAGCGACGATTTATCTAAACTTTTACCTACTTGTCTCCCTTTTTTTGTAGTCAAATCAATAAACCAATAATCACCTTTAGTGTTTGCTCTCCAAACTCTTTGTGAATTAGTATAAATTAAAATTTTATCCTGAGTAGCATTCCAAATTATTTCTTCAATCCCTCCTTGAAATCCAATAGCGTTGAGTTGGTCTTTAGTTAAAAAAACTGTCTTTTTATCTAATTCATCTGCGTTATAAATTACCAAACCGCCCTTTTCATTTACCCAAAAAGAATGCGATTCCGGTAACCAATTTATTCGATTTAAATCAAGGGAAACCTGTCCAAAAACAGCATTTATAAAAAAGAAAATTACCAAGACAAATTTATTCATAGTCGATTAGGTTTTAAATTACTCAACGCTTTATTAAATAAAAATCAATTATTTACTATTGAAACATAGAGACATCAACTGAAGTTGGTTTTTCAGCAATCAGTTCTGCCACAATCTTAGCTGTTGCAGGTGCTAAGCTTAATCCCATCATAGCATGTCCCGTTGCTATAATTAAATTCTTTGTTTGGGTATCTCTCTTAATTATAGGCATTCCAGAAGGTGTACATGGTCTAAATCCAAACCAGGTATCACTTTCTTTTGGCATTTCAACATCTAAATCCGGATAAAATTCGTTTATTGAATTCACAATCCCTTTAAGTCTGTTTTGATTAATCTTGGTATCTTTAGTACTGGTTATTTCCATAGTACCTCCAAAACGAATATCAGTGTTCATTGGTGTTACAGCCACTTTTCCTTCGCATAGTATAGCTGGAATACGTGGCTTATGGATTTGATCTTTTAGTGTAAAACTATATCCCTTACCTGGTAAAATAGAAATAGATAAATTAAGTTTTTTAGCTAATTCAGGACTCCAGGAACCTGTTGCTAATACTACCTCATCTGTTGTAAAAATTCCTTTATCAGTGTTGACACCTCCTATAGTATTTCCTCTAAAAATAAAATCTTTCACACAAGTATTACTGTATATTTTAACATCAAAACGTTTCAATTCATCCTTAATGAATTGCATGAATTTTTGAGGATATAAATGCGCATCACTTTTATAATGTACTCCACCTATCACGTTAGTTTTAGTACCTGTTTCTAATTTAGCAACCTCTTCTTTAGAAAGAAAATCAACTTCTAAGCCTAATCCTTCTGCCAATTTCCCTTCATGATAAATTTCTTCTGCTGTCTTATCGGTTTTATAAAGCATTAAAAGTCCTTTTTCTTCATAGAAAAAAGATGCACTTTCTTTAGCCAAATCCTGATATAATTCTTTACTTAAAAGTGACAAATCACAAAGAGCTGGCATCGATTTTTCAACATGTTGTGGAGTCGCGCTTTTATAAAATTGCCATCCCCATTTTAATAAATCTACGTTCAATCTTGGCTGAACATAAAAGGGACTTTGACTGTCAAACATCCATTTTATTCCTTGTGCCATCATTCCGGGTTGCGCCAACGGGATAATATGAGAAGGAACAATCATACCTGCATTTCCATAAGAACAACCATCTGTCATATCCGACTTATCAAAAACAACTACTTCATGACCTTCTTTGGCCAAATAATACGCTGAACACAAACCTATTATACCACCACCTATAATACTTACTTTTTTCATTATGCTATAAATTTAAAAATCATTGGCACGAAGCATCTACAACACACCAATGATTTTTTTTTTTAATAATCATTAACCAAAATTAAATCACTTGAAAACCAAATGCATAAGGATCATCTTCATCATCAATAATGATGTTATTGTATCCATACACTTTTGCCCATCCCTGAATACTTGGAACAATAGCCTTAATATCTCCAATAGAAGTTTCTTCTTCTACTCGTCCAATAAATTTACTTCCAATATAACTTTCATGTATAAAATCTTCTCCTTTTTTCAATTTCCCTTTGGCGTGAAGCTGCGCTATTCTTGCAGAAGTTCCCGTTCCGCAAGGAGATCTGTCAATAGCTTTATCTCCATAAAAAACAGCATTTCTGCCAGAAGAAGTTGGGTCGATAGGATCACCTGTCCAAAGCATATGCGTCACATCCCTAATGGTATCATTTTCGGGATGAATAAACATATTTGGGTATTTTTCATTAATTCTTTTTCGAACCTCCTGACTGTATTGCACAATTTTAGAAGCAGTAAAATCCTGAACTCCTGAAAAATGTTGCTGTGGGTCTACGATAGCATAATAATTTCCACCATAGGCAACATCAAAAACAATTTCCCCTAATTCCGGACAATCTACAGTAAGTCCTTCGGCTGCCAAATACGATTTCACGTTTGTTAAACGAACCCAATCTACTTTTTTACCCGTTTGTTGGTACTCAATTTGGACTAAACCTGCCGGAGCTTCCATCTTTATTTTCCCAGGTACTTTAGGAACAACCAGCCCTTCTTCGATTGCAATTGTAATAGTTCCTATCGTTCCATGACCGCACATAGGCAAACAACCTGAAGTTTCTATAAATAAAATTCCAAAATCATTTTCTGGATTGCTCGGCGGATAAAGTATACTTCCACTCATCATGTCATGGCCTCTGGGTTCAAACATGAGTCCCTTTCTAATCCAATCGTACTCTTTTAAAAAATGTTGACGTTTTTCACTCATGTTAGCGCCAACTAAATTGGGCCCTCCACCAGCTACTACTCGTACAGGATTCCCACAAGTATGAGCATCTACACAAAAAAATGTTTTTCTTGGCATATTTATATACTGTCCTTAGTTATTATATCATTCAAAGTTCGAGTAATAGATAAAGGATTTTCATCTTTTAAAGCCTCAGGTAGCATCTTATTTGGCCATCCCTGAAAGCTTACAGGTCTGACCCATCTTTTTACCGCTGTAGTCCCCACTGAAGTGAATTTACTATCGGAAGTTGATGGATATGGACCTCCGTGAGTCATAGCTGAACAAACTTCAACTCCTGTAGGTACACTATTAAAAATTAATCGTCCAACTCTGTTTTTTAGCAAATCAATAGTAGTTTTAAAACTTTCTAATTCAGAAAGATCAGCATTAAGAATCGTTCCTGTCAATTGACCTTCTAAGTTCTGAATAATCGTATCCAATTGTTCTTTAGATTCACATTTAACCACTACTGAAAAAGGACCAAAAACTTCATTGTGAAAAGCTTTATTTTTCAAAAACAAATCTCCTGAGACTGAAATTAGATTTTGCAATGCAAAATTTTCTTTTACTTCAATGTCCAAATTAGTTAATTGGTTATATCCTTCTTGTGCTAAAACTTCCTTTTTATGAGCTTCGTAAGCAGCTTTAATATTAGGATGTAACATACAACTTGGTTGTATTGCATTTAATTCTGTTGCAAGATGTGCAGCAAAATCATCTAATTCCTGACTGGCAATACCTAAAATAAGTCCTGGGTTAGTACAAAATTGTCCCGTACCCATAGTAATGGCAGCAGCATATTTTTGAGCCCATTCTTTACTGGCATTTTTTAATACTGATGGTAAAACGACCACCGGATTAATACTGGACATTTCTGCATAAACAGGAATTGGTATTTCTCGCTTAGCTGCAATTTCGCAAAGAGCGGTTCCTCCTTTAATACTTCCAGTAAAGCCTACAGCTTTTATTTCAGGATGCTCTACTAATTTTACACCAACAGCTATTCCGCTACTATTTAAATTTGAAAAAACCCCATCAGGCATGCCAGTTTTTTGAGCTGCTTTAATAATTGCCGAAGCTACCATCTCTCCAGTTCCTGCATGAAGTGGGTGAGATTTTACAATAACAGGACAACCCGCTGCTAATGCACTAGCAGTATCTCCTCCTGCAGTAGAAAATGCCAAAGGAAAATTACTTGCTCCAAAAACCACAACAGGACCAATAGGAATAAGCATTCTACGAATATCTAAAGTATCACCAACTTTATTAATGATAGCTTCCACCCAAGATCCCTCTCTAAGCATTGTAGCAAAAGCTTTCAACTGTCCCATTGTTCTGGCTCTTTCGCCCGTAGCTCTTCCTGAAGGGAGACCTGATTCTTTAGTGTAAATTTGTAACAAATCATCACCAAGAGCTTCTATTTCATCTACAATTGCTTCTAAAAAGTCAGCTTTTTTAGCATCAGAGACAGTACTGTATTCTTTAAAAGCTTTTGTAGCTAAGGCAACAGCTTGATTAATTTCTTCATCTGTTGCCTCAACAAAAAATGGTTGGTTAATCAAATTTGCTACTGGATCTATAGTTCTAAATGTAATATCCCCTTTGGCGGAAAGTGAATTTCCAATATAATTTTTTCCAGTAATCATAAATTTGGTTTTATTATTAATGATTATAAATTCAAATAATCAGGTAATGTAGGTCTAGTTTTTAATGCATTTTCAATAATTGCAATAACTCGAGCTCTTTCATCTCCTTGTAGAGGCAACCTTGGTGCACGAACAAATTCAGTTCCTATGTTAGTATAAACTTCTGCTAATTTAATATTCTGCACTAATAATGAATTAATATCTAATTCTAATAAAGGTAAAAACCATCTGTAAATTGCTAAGGCTTCATCATATCTTTTTGCTTTAGCCAACTTATAAACAGCTACTGTCTCTCTTGGAAATGCATCTACTAAACCAGAAACCCATCCGTCACTTCCCATAAAAAGACTTTCAAGCGCTAAAGTATCAACACCTGATAAAATTTTAAGACGTGAACCAAAACGGTTGATAATTCTAGTTACATTAGAAATATCTCTAGTAGATTCTTTTACTGCCTGAATGTTATCATATTTCAACATTTCTTCAAACATATCTAATGTTACTTCAATTTTATAATCTACAGGATTGTTGTAAATCATTATTGGCAAAGAAGTACTTTTAGCTACTTCTGAAAAATAAGTAACTGTTTCGTGATCGGTTGCTTTGTATCGCATAGGAGGCAACATCATAAGACCTATTGCTCCATCCTCTTCTGCTTTATTTGCTGCTAAAATTGCCGCACGAGTAGTTTGCTCTGCAATATTCATAATAACAGGCACTTTACCATCTACCATTCTCACTGTTTCTCTCACTAACTGAGTTTTTTCTTCTTCAAGAAGCGTACTTGCCTCACCAAGGGTTCCTCCTAAAATAATACCGCTTACACCTGCTTCAAGCTGTGCTTTTAGATTAACTTCAAACATGTTGAAATCTAATTTATCATCAGCAGTAAACTTAGTTGTCACTGCTGGCATAACTCCTGACCAATTTACTTTCATAATATATCTACTTTTTTAACAAAATTATAGCTAATTCCATTGTATAGCTTAGACATTGTTAGCCTGTATTAATACTATATTACCTTAAATATTGGATTATTGCTATTTTTTTTTTAATATTTACATAACCAAAATTATATACATTGAAAGTACTACCATTTAAAATACCAAAACCCGAGAAAGAAGCTCTAATATATCAGGAAGATATCGGTCCTATTTTCTACGATAAGTTACATCAACATGAAGAAATTCAAATTAGTTATATCCTAAAAGGAAGAGGAACTCTAATTATTGGTGATTCAATAAATGAATATAAAGAAGAAGATATTTTAGTAATAGGAGAAAATATACCTCATGTTTTTAGAACAGATCAAAATTCTTCTTCTTCATCCGAGATGCTAACCTTGTTTTTTACAAAAAATTCATTTGGAAAAGATTTTTTTAGTTTAAACGACTTGAGTGATGTTGATGATTTTTTTAAAAAATCAGAATACGGAATGAAAGTCTTAACTAAAAAAGAAAAGATTGCTTTATTATTTTTCAAATTAAGAAATCAAAATAAAATACAACGAATTTCATCGTTACTAAAAATTCTGAATCACATTGTTCTTGCTCAAACCAATTCACTTTCCTCCTTTGTTAGCAGAAAAAAATATACGGAAGACGAAGGACGTCGTATGAATGACGTTTTTAATTTTGCTATAAGTTCCTTTGATAAAGCAATAACCTTAGAAGAGGTGGCAGAAAAAGCCAATATGACCAAAAATGCCTTTTGTAGGTATTTTAAAAAAAGAACAAACAAAACATTTTTCCAATTTTTAATTGAAATCCGAATAGAAAATGCCTGTAAAATGCTTCACCACAATAAAGACTTATCTATATCTACCATTTCAGAATTATCCGGATTTCAGGATATTGCTAATTTCAATCGAAAATTCAAAGAATTAAAAGGCATTTCTCCTTCTCAGTTTAGGTCTCAGTTTTAAACATCGTAATTTTTCAATATAGAAACAAATTCAACAGCTATTTTTTTATCAAACAGATAAAATATTGACTGAATAAACATTTAACAACCTTCTCCACCTACACTTCCAATTCCTTAACCAGCAATAAAACAACAATTTAACTCATATACAATTACTTTTATAAACCAAAAATAATTGACTACTGTAAAATTATTCCCTACCTTTATTATTGCATCCAAATTGATTCAAAATCTATTTTCAAAACCAAAAGCCATGAAACGAATCCTAGTACCTACAGATTTCTCTTCGAGAGCCGAAAACGCCCTCAAAGTTGCTGCACAGATTACCCGAAAAAATGACTCTGAAATCCATCTTTTACACATGTTAGAGATTCCAAGTCAAATGAACGACGCTATTACTGGCGCAACTCCAATACCTGAAATCATGCTTTTTATACAAAAAGCAAAAGAAGTCATGCAACAAACCAAGGAAAAAAACTTTCTAAAAGACATAACTATTGTTGACGCTATCAAAATAGAAAAGGCTACACAAGGAATTCTTAGCTACACCAATGACAACGAAATAGACATGATCATAATGGGATCAAATGGAGCTTCAGGATTAACCGAGTTCATCATAGGCTCAAATACTGAAAAAGTTGTACGCTTATCTTCAGTACCTGTAATGGTCATAAAAGAAGAAATAACACAATTCGAACCAAAAAATATCGTTTTTGCATCTGACTTCTCCGAAGAAATCAAAAAACCTTTCCAAAAGATTCTAAATTTCACTAATCAATTTCAAGCTAAACTTAATATGGTTACCATCTGTTCACCGAACAGTTTTAAAACCACATCTTTGGCCAATAAATTAATGAATAACTTTATTCAGGAATTTAACCTTCAAAACTTCTCAACCAACATCTACAACGAAACCACTATAGAAAAAGGAATTACTAATTTCGCAAACGAAATAAAAGCTGATTTAATATGCCTTTGCACACATGGACGCACAGGACTTTCACATTTCTTTAGCGGAAGTATTAGCGAAGATTTAGCAAACCACGGAAACAAACCTTTAATTATATTTAAAATATAAACACAAAGTTTACCGCATAAAAAAAGTCCCGATAAAATCGGGACTTTTTTGTTGGTCCACTAGGACTCGAACCTAGAAAGACGGCACCAAAAACCGTAGTGTTACCATTACACCATGGACCATTCCATGTTTGCCTTACATCACTGTTGTTTTGTTTAGCGAGTGCAAATTTAGAGCATTATTTAGTTTCTGCAAACTTTTTTAGCTTTTTTTTGAAAAAAAAATTTAAAAAAATCAAAACATTTTCACTATCAACCACTTACCAAAAGAACCGTTTTGCAGAAAATTTTGTTAATGCTTCTATCCTTAAATAAAAAAACATTTTCTTTGTAACTCGAAAAAATTAACTAAATATTACTACATGAATAAGGAGTCATTCAATTTCAAAAAATGGAATACTATTATAGGATGGATTACATTTGGAATCGCTTTAATAACCTATTCACTCACAGTTGAACCCACAATGAGTTTTTGGGACTGCGGGGAATACATCGCCACAGCAGCAAAACTTGAAGTGGGTCACCCACCGGGAGCACCTCTTTTCCAAATGATTGGCGCTTTCTTTGCCATGTTTGCTTCAGATGCGCAACATGTAGCTTTAATGGTTAATATGACTTCTGTTTTCTCTAGTGCCTTTACTATCCTTTTTATGTTTTGGTCTTCTACAATGATTCTGAGAAAAATTATTAACAGTTCAGAAGAAACAAATAAAAACAATGACATCGTAATTTTAGGAAGTTCATTTGTAGGATCACTTGCTTATACTTTTTCGGATAGCTTTTGGTTTAATGCTGTTGAAGCCGAAGTATATGCAATGGCTTCATTACTTATTGCACTATTATTCTGGCTGGGATTGCGCTGGGAACAAGACATGGACAAACCAAAAGGAAACAAATGGCTTTTGGCTATTTCTTTAATTGTGGGACTTTCTTTTGGAGTTCACTTTATGGCTTTACTAACTATTCCGGCAATTGGATTTTTGTATTATTTCAAACATTACAAAACAGTAACTATTAAAAATTTCATTATTGCCAATATAGTAGTTGTTTCGATTTTATTATTTATCTTCAAATTACTACTTCCTTTAACGATGGCCTTTTTTGCTAAAGCAGAAGTTTTCACTGTAAACAGCCTTGGAATGCCTTTCAACTCAGGAACCATTTTAGCAGCCTTGGCATTGATTGCAGCTTTCTATTTTGGTTTAAAATACACTAAAGACAAAGGCATGGTAACTTACAACACACTTATCCTATGTGTTTTATTTATCCTAATAGGATTTTCTACCTGGTTAATGCTTCCTATTCGTGCCAATTCAAATGTAATCATCAACGAAAATAAACCATCTGATGCACGAGAAGTTTTAGCTTACTACAACCGTGAGCAATACGGCTCTAATCCGTTATTTTACGGCCCACAATACACTGAAACTTTTGCAGGTTTAGACAAAGACACTCCTTATCTAGACAAAGCACCTAACTATGAGAGAGATTACAAAACAGGAAAATATGTTATTGTAAATAATTATAAAAACGCTGAGCAAAATAGCGATAATGCTCAAAAAGCTTTCTTACCAAGAATGTGGAGTCCTGAACACATTGAAAATTATATCAATTTTACCAATCCTCCACAATTCAGAATCAACCCTGATTACCCTTATGAAAATGATTTAGCAAAATACGGAGTAGATGCAAGCAAACTTTCCGAAGAGGATTACAACAGAGCGATTGCCCAATTAAAAAATGAAGTTGAAAAAACCATTTCTGAATTCCGTCAAGCCTATGCTCAAAAACAAATTGACAACGAAGGTTATGTAAAATTCCTTAGAAGTTACAGCGATTATTTAATAATAGAAAAACCTACCACCACAGATAACCTTCGTTTTATGGTTGAATACCAATTTGGTTATATGTATTGGAGGTACTTAATGTGGAACTTCGTAGGACGTCAAAGCGACAATCAGGGTAGATACGACAATCAAGATGGAAACTGGCTTAGCGGAATTTCATTTATAGACGACATGCATTTAGGCTCTCAGGACAACTTACCTTCAGACGCATTAAACAACAAAGGACGCAACGTATATTATTTTATCCCATTCATTTTAGGACTGATTGGTTTAATGTACCACGCAGGCAAAGATTTAAAAAGCTTTTATGTATTAATGGTTTTATTCCTTTTTACCGGAATTGCATTAAAAATATACCTAAACGAAAGACCTTTTGAACCAAGAGAAAGAGATTATGCCCTAGTTGGTTCTTTCTATGTTTTTGCTATTTGGATTGGTTTAGGCGTTTATTCATTATACGAAAGTGCTAAAAAATATGTCTCTCCAAAAATTATTGGACCTGCAATCGTTGCCGCTTCTTTATTAACCGCACCAGTTATCATGGCATCACAAAACTGGGATGACCATGATCGTTCAGGTAAATATACTGCATTAGCAATGGCTAAAGCTTATTTAAGTTCTTGCGACAAAGATGCCATTTTATTTACTATTGGAGACAATGATACTTTCCCTTTATGGTATGCTCAGGAAATTGAGGGTTACAGAACCGATGTAAAAATCGTAAACACTAGTCTTTTCATGACCGATTGGTATATTGATCAGATGAAAACAAAAACTTACGAATCAGAACCATTGCCTATTTCTTTTACTCACGATCAATATGTGGGAGACAAATTGGATTATGTAGTAAGCATCCCTAAAATCAAAAGTCGTTGGAGTGTAAAAGGTTTTATGGACTTTATCAAACATCCAAAATCAACAGTTGAAATGCAAAATGGACAAGTTATCCATTTCTACCCAACTAACCAACTAAGAATCCCAGTTGATAAAAATGCAATTATTAAGAGTAAAATGGTTCCCGAAAAAGACTATGACTCTATTGTACCTTATATCGATATCGATATTAAAGGAAGTGCTTTATACAAAAACCGACTAATGATGTTGGATTTAGTAGCAAATAACAACTGGAAACGACCTGTTTATTTTAGCGGTGGAGCATTCGACGACGAAGAATACCTTTGGATGAAAGACTACCTACAATTGGACGGAATGGTGTACAAATTAGTCCCTGTAAAAACAAGCATTCCTAAGGACGGAAACCCAATGGAAATGGGAAAAATCGATTCAGACAAAATGTACAACATTATCATGAGTTGGGACTGGGGCAACAGCAACGGAAACATTTACCACGATCCGGAAACCCGTCGTGAAAGCATTACGTACCGTACCAACCTTTCCCGATTGACGAATCAGTTAATTAGTGAAGGAAAAATGGACAAAGCTAAAAAAGTGATTGCTCTAGCCATGGATAAAATGCCAGTAGACAAATTTGGATACTATTCTTTATTAGAGCCATTTGCTGATAGTTATTACAAAGTAGGCGAAGCAGCAAAAGCTCACGCTCTTTTAGACAAACTGATTGGTAAATACAAAGAAAACTTAAATTACTACAGCAAGATGAGTCCATCGGATCAATCTGATATTGCTATCGACATTGTAACCGATATTGAGCGCTACAGAGCCTTACTGGAAGTAATGAAGAAAAACAACGATTCAGCTTTTTTCCAAAAAAACAGAGCTGTTTTCAATACTTATATTGACATCTTTCAACGTTTTGGACGAGATAAAGAATAAGTGAAATTTTCTATTTCATAAAAAAATGTAGCAATCTCAACAAATCGGATTGCTACATTTTTTTTATCTTTAATATCAAATGAAATTCAAATGAAACCCTATTGGATTAAGACACACCCCACAATTAAATTCCTTTTTCCAAAATTAATTTGGGATATTCCTAATAAAGAAAAAAAAGTATATCTTACTTTTGACGATGGACCAACTCCTGAAATAACAGAATGGGTTTTAACCGAATTAGAAAAATACAATGCCAAAGCTACTTTTTTTTGCATTGGCAAAAACATCACCGAACATCCGGAAATTTTCAATAAAATAATTAAAAATGGACACGCTATAGGTAATCATACTAACAACCATTTGAACGGCTGGAAAACAACTACCAAAGAATTTTTAGAAAACATTGAAGCCTGTGAAACCGCTATTTCAAATCTGAAATCTCAATTCTCAATTCTGCAATCTAAAATATTCCGTCCGCCTTACGGCAAAATAAAACCAGACCAAGCTAAAAAGCTCAGACATTTAGGATATAAAATAATCATGTGGGATGTACTCAGTGCCGACTTTGACACCAATATCACTAAAGAAGAATGTTTAGCTAATGTTATAAATAATACACAATCAGGCAGTATAATCGTTTTTCACGACAGTGAAAAGGCCTTTAAAAACTTAGAATACACTTTACCCCAAGTGCTACAACATTTAGCACAAAACAACTACAGCTTTGAAGCCATACGTTTTTAAAGTTGCTCCTGAACAATTGAAATTAGAGAATTAGCATCTAATTCTCCGGATTGTCTCCAAACCATTTGACCGTTTTTATAAACCATCAATGTTGGCAATCCTTTAATTCGCAATGCTTCGGCAAGTTCTTGATTTTTATCCACATCAATTTTAATCACTTTTGCCTTATCTCCTAAAGCAGCTGCAACATCTCTTATTACTTCATGCATAGAAATCGAAGATTCATTCCAGTCTGTGTAAAAATCTATCAACACTGGTACATGTGCACTTATAAGTTCTCCAAATTTTGACATAAAACCTAAGGATTTAATTTTTAAATCTAAGTAAGATAACCATTTCTTTCATACAAATGTAGCATTTTTGACGAATTATGCTACTTTATCCCCTTTTTTTAGTTCAATTACCGTTATTTCAGGCATAATCCCTACTCTACCAGGGTAAGCATGGTACCCAAAACCACGGTTTACATACACATAACGACCTAAATGCTCATACAAACCAGCCCATTGTTTATAGACATACTGAGCCAAACTCCATTTAAAATAGCCCGGAATTTCAATCCCAAACTGCATTCCATGTGTATGCCCTGAAAGCGTTAAATGATAATTCATATCATCATTTTTTACTTCATATTCCCAGTGACTCGGATCGTGACTCATCAGGATTTTAAATTCATTTCCTCGCAAACCTTCAGAAGCTTTTTCCAAATCACCTGCCTGTTTAAAATTTTTACCCCAATTTTCCACTCCTACTAAAGCAATTTTATCATTTCCTTTTTGAATAAAAGTATGTTCATTCAATAGCAACTGAAACCCAATTTGCCCATACAATTCTTTTATTTCTTTAAAGTTTTGATTTTTTTCTGCCTGAGAAGGCCAGTTAACATACTCACCATAATCATGATTACCCAGTACAGAAAACTTTCCATATTCAGGTTTTTTAATACGATTAAAAGTATCAATCCAGGGATGCATTTCTTTGGCATGTGTATTCACAATATCTCCGGTAAATAAAATTAGATCCGAATTTTGCTCATTCACTAAATCGATAGCATAATTAATTTTATCCGGATTATCAAAACTTCCGGAATGCACATCCGAAATTTGAGTAATCGTAAAACCGTCAAAAGCATCCGGTAAATCAGGAAAAAAAATGCGTTGTTTAATCACTTTATAATTGTATTTCCCAATAGTAATTCCATAAATCAAAGATAAAAACGGTACAGCAGCCAATCCTAAACCCAGCTGACTGATGAACTTTCGTCTGGAAGGAAGAAAGCCTTCATTGGTGTTTTCGACAAAATAATTCACCGAACCCATTACCAATCTGAAAATATCTTCGCCCAATAATACAATGGCCAAAACAATTTTAGGAACATACACCAGCAACATCAATCCCATCACAAACATCGTTTGCTTGGTTTGCCCTACTGAACGATCAAAACTAAAAAAGCCGTAAAAAATATAAATTAAAATCGCAACGCTGATAACTGCATAACCGATCAAAAACCATTTGTCTTTCAAAATTGTTTTAAAAGCCTGAAAAGCATACAATTCGATTATAAAAAGAAACACTATAAAAAATAGTAACCTAAAACCCATTTTCAATTATTTTTATACAAATTAACAACTTCTACTGCTTAGTTAAGAACTACTTAATTAAACTTTAACGGAATTGTATTTTTTTAGGAGCAGAAAAATCAGCAACACAACAACGCTACCTCCTGCTTCCCGATAGCTATCGGGACATATATCTTTTTATTTTTTTAGACATACTCATTACTTACAGGATTTCGAAAAACAAAATAAAAAGGATGACGCTTCGATCAGGGCTAGTAAAAACTTATCTTTTTGTAAGAATATTTGACGCATTTAACAATCGTTAGTCCCGAACAAACATTCGCTAATCTATCCAAATATGGGTATATATACGAAAGTTTATCTCGCTTACAAACAAATTACAATAAATTTTTACCGAAATTTGCGCTTAAAAAATCAGGATAAAATCGGTAAGCAGAACGTTATTCGTTTTTAATGAAAATGATGCTGTTTACTTCGAAATGTATTGTTGCAAAAAATGGAATAATTACAAGTATTGTAATGAAAAAAGCTACTACAACACTCGTATGAATTACCGTTTTAAATCATAATTTATTTAAGCCAAAATTTAATCGATTTTCAATTTCTACAACATGCAATAAAGTAGGAACGTTATGGACAATAATAAAATTTAACTATTTTAAATGTTAGAAGCAGAGAATGAATTTCATATTGACCTTGAATTTTTTAATTCAGATTCATTTCGAAGGATCTTGAGTATTGAGTTATTCAAGGATGTTGAGGACATATTCGAACGTAATTATAAGGAATTATTAAATGTTAGAGATGACTCTGGAGACTTGAAGAGAGTAATTCATAATTTTTTAATGTCTAATTCCACTTTGATTGACCAGACAAGGAGACTAATAGTTAAATGCCCTAAAATTGAAACTGAGTTTCGCTTGAAAATATCGAAAAAATATGCGAATTCTCCCCTAAATAGTTTTGTGAAAGATTTACGAAATTACAACACTCATTATTCTCTTCCGTTAATTATGAAACCAGTTGAAATAGAAGAAGGGAAGTTAATTGTGAAGGGGGAAGTCATGGACAAAAATTCATTGTTAAAGTGGAGAGGTTGGAGTTCTCTGAGTTTAACATTTATTAATGAACAAGACAATAGTATTGATATACAGTCAACTTTCAATGACCATTTTAATAATGTGGCTGAACTGTATAATTGGTTAAACATAAGACTAAAAGAACTATATTTTGACGACTTTGAAAAATATAATAACCTACTAAAAGTAACTTCGATTGCAAAAAAATAAAACATACTATCTACAATTTTCTTCCTGATAGTCCCCCGCTACCGCACCAACAATGTCATTAAGTTAAGCGTATTTTGTGTCATTTCGACCAGAGGGAGAAATCACATAAAGTGAACAGCTTGTGTGATTCCTCATTCTTCGGAATGAACAAAACAGGGAGTGTCATTCTTAACTTAATGACATTGACCGCACCAATCCTTTCGTGCAGGAAGCACAGCCAATACTTGAGGAGCAACTTGATGAGATCCCTCATTCTTCGGGATGACAAGATTGAGAAAAATCACTTATCCCTAAACAAACCAATCTCAACAAAGCAATTAGAAATAATCATAAAGTAAATTGAATTCTATATTTTTACATTTCAAATTCAATTTATAAATCAATGTCACAAAAACGTCTTTTTCTACTCGATGCCTATGCTTTAATTTTTAGAGGTTATTATGCCTTTATCAAAAATCCAAGAATTAATTCTAAAGGCATGGATACTTCGGCCATTATGGGATTTATGAATTCGTTAATGGATGTGATTAAGCGTGAAAAACCAGATCATCTGGCGGTAGCTTTTGACAAAGGCGGCAGCGATTTACGTAACGAAATGTTCCCGGAATACAAAGCGAATCGTGATGCGACTCCCGAAGCGATTAAAATTGCAGTTCCTTATATTCAGGAATTATTGCGCGCCATGCACATTCCTATCATTGAAGTTGCCGGTTATGAAGCAGATGATTTGATCGGTACAATTGCCAAACAAGCCGAAAAACAAAACTATCAAGTTTTCATGGTGACTCCGGATAAGGATTTTGCCCAACTGGTATCTGAAAATATTTTTATGTACAAACCGGCCCGAATGGGTAACGGAATCGAAATTTGGGGAATTCCTGAAGTTTTAGAAAAATTTGAAATCGAAAGACCAGATCAGGTTATCGATTACCTGGGAATGATGGGTGACTCTGCGGATAACATTCCGGGATTACCAGGCGTGGGTGAAAAAACCGCTAAAAAATTTCTGGCGGAATACGGTTCACTTGAAAATCTGTTAGCAAACACCCACCAATTAAAAGGTGCCATCAAAACCAAAATTGAAGCCAATGCTGAACTGGGACTGCTTTCTAAAAAACTAGCGACAATTTTATTAGATTGTCCAGTAGTTTTTAATGAAGAAGATTATGAACTTTCGACCCCAGATGTAGAAAAAACAGATGCTTTATTTAACGAATTGGAATTTAGAAGAATGGCAGAACAATTTGATGCTATTTTCAAAAATCCCGCTCAGGCTTTCAATAATCAGGAAGTTCCGGTTGATGATACTAAATTATACAAAAAACCACAGGCAAAAAATCAGGATCAGTTCGATTTGTTTTCAAGCACACTTCCTACTCATAAGAACGAAGTGGTACACCAGCAATTTTACAGCACGCTTGAAAACACAGCACATTCCTACCAAATCATCCAGGGCGATTTAGGTCTTAAATTGTTATTACAAAATTTACAAAAACAAAATTCAGTTTGCTTTGATACCGAAACCACTGGATTGGATGCTTTACACGCTGAACTGGTTGGAATTTCATTTTCTTATGAAAAAGGAAAAGGATTTTACGTTCCGTTTCCGGAAAATCAGGAAGGAGCCAGAACATTGGCAGAAAAATTCATTCCGTTTTTTGAAAATCCGGAAATTGAAAAAATTGGACAAAACATCAAATACGATTTAAAAATCCTTGCCAATTATGGCATTCGCGTAGCCGGAAAATTATTCGACACTATGATTGCACATTATCTGATTAATCCGGATATGCGTCATAATATGGATATTTTATCAGAAACCTATTTAAAATATTCGCCAAAATCTATCGAAGATTTAATTGGGAAGAAAGGGAAAAACCAAAAATCGATGCGTGAAGTCGATTTGGAAGACATTAAAGAATATGCTGCAGAAGATGCTGATGTTACTTTCCAATTGAAAGAGTTATTCGTTAAAGAATTAGAAAAAACAGCCACCCAAAAACTATTTGACGAAATCGAAATTCCGCTTGTTCCTGTTTTGGCGGCTATGGAAACTGAAGGAATCAAATTGGATGTTCCGTTTTTGAATAAAATGTCAGTCGAAATGGCTGCCGAGAGCAACGCATTGGAACAAAAAATATACGAAACGGCCGGAGAGAAATTCAATTTGGCTTCACCAAAACAACTCGGTGATATTTTGTTTGACAAATTAAAAATTGGCGGTGCCAAACAAAAGAAAACCAAAACCGGACAATATGCAACGGGTGAGGAAGTTTTGAGTTATTTGGCTAACGAACACGAAATTGTACGCGATATACTGGAATGGCGCCAAATGGTAAAATTGCAAAGCACTTATATTGATGCTTTACCCAACCAAGTAGATGCCAAAACTGGTCGAGTTCATACGGACTATATGCAAACGGTGGCTGCTACCGGACGTTTGAGTTCGAACAACCCGAACTTGCAAAACATTCCTATCCGTACCGAAAGAGGACGATTAATCCGTAAAGCCTTTATTGCTCGTGATGAAAACCACACACTGGTTTCTGCCGATTACTCTCAAATTGAATTGCGTGTTATTGCAGCATTAAGTGGTGAGGAAAACATGATTAAGGCTTTTCAAAACAACGAAGACATTCACAAATCGACTGCTTCTAAGGTTTTCAATGTACCATTGGAAGAAGTAACTCGCGAACAACGTAGTCATGCCAAAACGGTAAACTTCGGAATTATCTATGGTGTGTCAGCTTTTGGACTTTCGAATCAAACTAACCTTTCCCGTTCTGAAAGTGCCGAGTTGATTGAGGCTTATTACAAAACCTACCCAAGACTAAAGTCTTTTATCAATGAGCAAATTGATTTTGCCCGAGATCATGGCTATGTACAAACGGTTTTAGGCCGTCGTCGTTATTTGAAAGATATTAATTCGCAAAACGCAGTAGTCAGAGGTGCCGCTGAACGAAATGCAGTAAATGCTCCTATTCAAGGTAGTGCCGCCGATATTATCAAAATTGCGATGATTAACATTCATAAAAAACTAAACACTGAGGGATGGAAATCCAAAATGTTATTACAGGTACATGACGAACTCGTATTTGATGTTCACAACTCAGAATTAGAGAAAATCCAACCAATGATTAAAGCCGAAATGGAAAACGCTTTTAAACTTGAAGTTCCTCTAGTTGTCGATTTAGGCATGGGGAAAGACTGGCTGGAAGCGCATTGATTTAAGTGGTCAGTTTTTAGTGAACAGTAATTATAATCAACATAAAAAAATCCATTCTTACTTTTTAAGAATGGATTTTTTTGTTCTGGAAGATTCTCTTTCCTTTAAATTCGTTTTAATAACCACGGTTTGATAAGGTGCTTCGTTTTCTTCGTCAGCCTCAAGGCGGTCGATGAGTAATTTGGCCGCTACTTCTCCAATCTCCACTCCGTGTTGGCTTACTGTACTTAAACTTGGTGTTAATCGTCTGGAAGCCAAAATTCCGTCGGCAAAACCAATGATTGATAACTCTTCAGGAATTTTATAGCCTTTCCTGATAGCCAATTTCAAAGCTGCCACTGAATCACGTTCGTCTAAAGCAAAAACACCATCAATTGTATTATTTTCAAAAACAGATTCAATTTTTTTCTTCATATCCTCTTCAGAATTAGTGCGAAGAATAATATTTTCATTTACCGGAATTCCATTATCTGCTAATGCTTTCAAATAACCTTCAGTTCTCAGTTTCCCCACACTTAAATCATCTACTGAGGAAATTAAAGCAATATTTTTACATCCCGTATCAATTAATCGTTGCGTAACATTCAATGCCGAATCGTAATCATCTACTACCACTTTGTCACATTCTACTTCATCTGCAATACGATCAAACATCACAATTGGCGTTCCTTCATTAATAATATCATTAAAATGAGAGTAATCTTGAAGTTTTTGAGCCTCCTGTGATACCGATAATATAAAACCATCAGTAGTACCATTACTCAACATATCTAATGTATTGATTTCTTTCACCAAGGATTCATTTGAAATACAAGTAATCACATTATACCCTTTAGCGTCGGCTACTTTTTCAATTCCACTAAACACTTTAGCGAAAAAAGAATTCAATATATTAGGAATAATTACTCCTATAGTTTTTGTCTTGCGGTTTTTAAGATTCAACCCAATAATATTAGGTTTGTAGTTTTTAAGTTTAGCATACTCCTTTATCTTAACCTTCGTTTGAGTACTTATCTCTGGGCTATCATTGAGCGCTTTAGAAACAGTAGAAACAGAAACATTAAGTTCTTTGGCAATTTGCTTCAGTGTTGCTTTAACCTTCATATTGAATATAATTGTCTTTATTTTTGGTCTGTTCTTTTTTTCAGAACAAAAAATAGTTATTTATTTGAAAATCCCTTTAAAAATCTGCTTTAAGAAGCATTTCTCACACCACATTCTCTCCACAGCAAGAATGCAAGGTAATCAAATTATTTTTCAAATCAAATCTATGATAATTTTAACATCTGAACCTCATAGGCAAATTTAAAAAAGAAGCCCAATAATGGCATTCAAATATACAATTGATTATCAGCACAGAAACCAAAAAAAATTATTCAATTAAGGTATTTGCATTTAAAATAATTAATTGTACTTTTGCAACCCCTTTATTGGGGACGGAATGTTTAATTAAAAAATTTTTATTGTGAACGCATTAAGCTACAAGACAATTTCAGCTACAAAGGCAAACTCTAATAAAGAGTGGATCGTTGTAGATGCAGAGGGTCATAACTTAGGTCGTCTTGCTTCTAAAGTTGCTATGATTTTAAGAGGTAAGTATAAGCCAAGTTACACCCCACACGTGGACTGTGGAGATAACGTAATTGTTATCAACGCAGAAAAAATCAACCTTACAGGTAACAAAATGGACGAGAAAATTTACATGCGTCATACAGGTTATCCAGGAGGACAAAGAACTTTAACTGCTAAAGTATTGCAAGCTAAAAACCCTGCAGCTTTAGTTGAGAAAGCAGTAAAAGGAATGTTACCTAAAAACAAATTAGGAGCTGAACTTTTCAGAAATTTAAATGTTGTTGTTGGTTCTGAGCACAAACAAGGAGCTCAAAAACCAAGAACTGTTAACTTAAACGATCTTAAGTAATGGGAGTTATTCACAAAATCGGTAGAAGAAAAACCGCTGTTGCACGTGTTTATGTTACAGAGGGAACAGGAAAAATCACTGTAAACAAAAAAGAATTAGCAACTTATTTCCCAACTGCTACTTTACAATACAAAGTTATGCAACCTTTGTCTATGACAGAAAACGCTGAAAACTTTGATGTAAATGTAAATGTTTACGGAGGTGGTATTACTGGTCAAGCAGAAGCTGTAAGAATGGCTATCGCTCGCGCTATGTGTGAAGCAAACGCTGAAAACAGAGGTATTTTGAAACCAGAAGGTTTATTAACGAGAGACCCAAGAATGGTTGAACGTAAGAAATTCGGTCAGAAGAAAGCTCGTAAGAGATTCCAATTCTCTAAACGTTAATATTCGCTGTCTTGTTCAGATGGGACAAGACATTATCAATTATTTATTGAAATTAAAAAACACAGTTATTGTTGCTCTCCTACCAAGGTAGGATTTAGTTTAGCATCTAAATGTATAAAGCCAGAGAAATCGCCATTTATACATTGCTAATCAACAGAACGTAAACTAGTTAAAAAAATGGCAAACAAAATAGAAGTAAAAGAATTACTAGAAGCAGGTGTTCACTTCGGACACATGACTAGAAAATGGGATCCAAACATGGCTCCTTACATTTATATGGAGCGTAATGGTATCCACATCATTAACCTATATAAAACTGCAGCTAAAATCGAAGAAGCTAACGAAGCTTTGAAAAAAATTGCTGCTTCAGGTAGAAAAATATTATTCGTTGCTACCAAAAAACAAGCAAAAGACATCGTTGCTGAAAAAGCAAAATCTGCAAACATGCCTTACATCACTGAAAGATGGCCAGGTGGAATGTTAACAAACTTTGTTACTATCCGTAAAGCAGTTAAAAAAATGTCTTCTATTGATAAAATGAAGAAAGATGGAACTTTCAACACACTTTCTAAGAAAGAGCGTTTGCAAGTAGATCGTCTTCGTGCTAAATTAGAAAAAAACTTAGGTTCAATCGCTGATATGTCTAGACTTCCAGCTGCATTGTTCGTAGTAGATATCAAAGCTGAGCACATCGCAATAAAAGAAGCACAAAAATTAAACATTCCAGTATTCGCAATGGTTGATACTAACTCTGATCCACGTGAAGTAGATTACGTTATCCCAGCCAATGATGATGCTTCTAAATCAATTGAGAAAATTTTATCTTTAGTAACTGCTTCTGTTGTTGAAGGACTTTCTGAAAGAGGTTCTGAAAAAGAAGTTGAAGTAGCTGAAGAAGCTCCTGCTGCTGAAGCTGAAGCTGCTCCTGCAACTGAAGAATAAATCAAATTTTAAATTCCAAATTTTAAATTCCAAATTCCAAAATCAGATTTTTTAACCATCTGATAACGTTGGAATTTGGGATTTGAAGATTGGAATTTTTACTTTTAACATTAAAACAAATAATTATATTATGGCAACAATTACTGCTGCAGACGTAAATAAATTAAGACAAGCTACAGGTGCCGGAATGATGGACTGTAAAAAAGCTTTAGTTGAAGCTGAAGGAGATTTCGATAAAGCTATTGAAAACCTTAGAAAAAAAGGACAAAAAGTTGCTGCTAACCGTTCTGACCGTGAGTCATCTGAAGGAGCTGCTGTTTCTTTCATCAATGCTGATAATACTAAAGGAGCTATCATCACTTTGAACTGTGAAACTGACTTCGTAGGTAAAAATGAAGCTTTCGTAACTTTAGCTAAACAATTAGTTGAAAAAGCAATCAATTTCTCTTCTAAAGAAGAATTTTTAGCTTCTGATTTCAACGGAATCACAGTTGCTGAGAAATTAATCGAGCAAACTGGTGTTATTGGTGAGAAAATCGAAATTGGTGGTTTTGAAATTATCGAAGGTGCTTTCGTTGGATCTTACGTTCACGTAAACAAAATCGCTGCTTTAACTGCAATTTCTGCTCCAATCGCTAACGCTGAGACTTTAACAAAAGACATCTCTATGCAAGTTGCTTCTATGGGTGCTGACACATTATCTTACAAAGATTTCGATCCTGCTTTCATCGCTTCTGAACTTGAAGCTCGTATCGCTGTAATCGAAAAAGAAAATGAAGAAGCTGCACGTTTAGGAAAAACTTTAAAAAATGTCCCTAAATACATCTCTTACGCTCAATTAACTGAAGAAGTTATCAAACAAGCTGAAGAAGATGCTAAAGCTGAATTAAAAGCTGAAGGTAAACCAGAACAAATCTGGGATAAAATTATCCCTGGAAAAGTACAACGTTTTATCTCTGACAACACTACTTTAGATCAAGAGAAAGCTCTTTTAGATCAAAACTTCATCAAAGATGACAGCAAAAAAGTAGGTGATTATGTTAAAGGTTTCAACGTTGAAATCACTGGTTTCAAAAGAGTAACTTTAGGATAATCCTAAACAATTCATACAAAAAAGCAGTTTGATTTACTTCAAACTGCTTTTTTATTTCTTCAAAGTTGATTCGCGGGCAATTATAGCGGTTTCTAAAGCTACAGTTTTAGCTTCAAAAGGTTTTTGTTCTTTACGACATATCATTTCTTCTAATAGTAAATTAAAAGCTGCCACGCCCATCTCATAACTTGGTTGATCCACAGTACTTAATTTTGGCGTAATAACCTGCGAAACAAGCCAATTACTAAAACCAATCACAGCAATCTGATTAGGCACCTGAATTCCCTTTTCATTAAAATGCGCCAAAACACCAACCGCTACCAAATCAGTTATAACAAAAATTCCATCTATGCCTTTGTCTTCCTCCAGAATTTGCTTCGCAAATTCAACTCCCTGCTCAAAAGTGATACTTTTACACGAATAAACTAAACTCGAATCAAAAGGAATTCCGTTCTTTTCTAAGGCTTTTTTATAACCTATAAAGCGATCAATAGAATTCTGAGGATTATCCAATCCCCGGATATGAGCAATCTTTTTACACCCCATATCTATCAAATGCTGAACAGCTTCCATAGCTGCCTTTTGATCATCAATAATCACTTTAGAACTTGGTATCAACTTGGATATTTTATCAAACTGAACAAAGGGAATTTCTTTCTCTAAAATAGATTTGATATGAGCATCATTATTGGATTCATTGGATAAGGACATAATAATACCATCCACCCTTTTATTGATCAACAATGCTACTTGCTTTTTTTCTAATTCCAAGGATTCATTAGATTGAAGCATAATGACTAAATAACCATTCTTCTCAGCTTCAGCAATTATTCCATTAACCACACCTGAAAAAAAATGATGTACTACTTCAGGAATAATCAAACCAATCGTCTTGGATTCTTTAGTCCTTAAATTAACCGCAAAACTATTAGGCGTAAAATGTAGTTCTTCAGCAAGTGCCGTAACTGCTTTTCGAGTTTTATCGCTTACGTCAGGATAATTTTTCAAGGCTTTTGAAACAGTTGTTATAGAAATACCCAACCGATTTGCAATTTCTTTTAATGTAGCTTCTCTCATACAAACAAATATAAAATAAATTTCGAAAATCGAAAACGTTTTCGGCAAAATCGAAAACGTTTTCGAAAAAAATAACAGAAATAATTTGAATAAATAAAAATAGATTTGTCAAAGAAATAACCAAAAAATTACTAACCCAACAATTTTAAACCATGAAAACAGATAATTTATCATTGAAGAGAATTGGAATTGCAATCGTATTATTGTTCTTCAATATTTCTTTTGCCCAAAATTCTAATTTATCCGGTACTGTTACTGATGCAACAGGAGCGCCACTTCCAGGAGTAAATATAGCCATTAAGAACACTGCGAAGGCAGTAGCTACTGATGCAGAAGGAAAATACGCTTTCAGTAATCTAAAAAACGGATCTATTGGAATAATTGCCACCTATATGGGATTCAAAACATTAGAAATGAATGTTATTATTAATGGCAATACGGTTCAAAACATTAGCATGAAAGAAGATGCAAATGTATTAGAAGATGTGGTAATCACAGGGGTTGTAAATCCAAAAGCTAAAATAAAATCGAGTGTTTCCATTACCTCATTAGGAACGGAACAAATTAATCAATCGGCTCCAAGATCTACTGCAGAAATCTTCAGAACCATTCCGGGTATCCGATCTGAATCATCAGGAGGTGAAGGAAATTCAAATATTTCAGTGCGTGGGGTTCCTATTTCATCTGGTGGATCTAAATATTTACAACTTCAAGAGGATGGTCTTCCGGTATTATTATTTGGAGACATTGCCTTTGCTACAGCAGATATTTTTACAAGATTTGACGGAAATATTGCTAAAGTAGAAGCTATTCGTGGAGGTTCGGCATCTACTCTTTCTTCTAATTCACCTGGTGGTATCATCAACTTTATCAGTAAAACAGGAAAAACTGAAGGCGGAAACATTAGCACTACATTTGGATTAGATTATGGGAATTTCAGAACAGATGTAGACTATGGAGGAAAAATTGGTGAAGGATTATATTTTCATGCAGGAGGATTCTACAGAACAGGAGAAGGTGTTAGAAAAACTGGCTTCAACAGCAATAACGGTGGACAATTTAAATTTAATATAACTAAAGAATTTGAAAACGGTTCGATTACTGTTTATGCTAAATTCTTAAATGACAGAGCAGCTGCTTACATGCCAATGCCGGTTGCAGTTTCAGGAACTAATGCAAATCCAACTTGGAAAAGTGTGAATGGATACGACGCTACTACAGGTGCATTACAGTCAATTTATTTAACGCATAGTCTTGGATTAGGGCCAGACGGAAATGTACGCAGAGAAGCAGTAGCCAATGGTATGCATCCTATTTCTAAATCTATAGGTGCTAATGCAAATTTTGACTTGGAAGGAGGTTGGAAAATTACAGACAATATCCGATTTACCTCAAATTCAGGTGGTTTTATTTCTCCTTTTCCTGCTGAGTTAGCAACTGCCGCAACAATTGCTAGTTCATTTGGTACCGGATCAACATTAGTTTATGCAGATAACGGCGCTGCGTTTAACAATCCAAACGGATTAGTTGCCAGAATCCACATGTTTGACACCCAATTAAACAATATGGGTAACTTCATGAATGATTTAAGATTAACTAAGAAATTCGACAAAGTAGGCCTTACAGCAGGATTATTTAAATCAATGCAAAACATTTCCATGTCTTGGTTGTGGAATTCTTATTTACAAGAAGTATCGGATAACAACCCGCGTTTAATCAACGTTAAAAATGCTGGCGGTGCTTTATTATCAGAGAACGGACTATATGCTTACGGAACTCCATTTTGGGGGAATTTAGCAAGAAACTACGATACACAATACAACGTTTCTGCTCCTTATGTGAATGTTTCGATCGATGCAACCGATAAATTATCTTTAGAAGGAGGTTTACGTTATGATAAAGGAAAAGTAACTGGATCATTTGCGGGTGGAACATCAACTACTTTTGACATTAACAACGACGGTGACATTTCGTTTCCTGAGCAAAATGTTTATGCTGTAGATAATGCAAATGCAACAGCTGTAAACTATGATTATGATTATTACTCTTATACTTTAGGAGCTAACTTCCTAATCAACAACAGACAATCGGTTTTTGCTCGTTACAGCCGTGGTGCTTCTGCAAAAGCAGACAGAATACTTTTTAGCGGTCTTGATTATTTAAATGGAGACAAAATCAATGCTTTAGATTTCTTGAAACAAGCTGAAATTGGATACAAACAAAAATTCAACAAAGGTTATTTTTACGCTACGGCTTTCCATTCGAAAACAGACGAACAAGGTGGATTTGAAGCAACTTCTAACAGTATTATCCAAAATAACTACAAATCACTTGGTTTAGAATTAGAATCATCTTACGACGTTGTTGACAACTTAAACTTAAGAGGTTCATTGACTTATACAAAAGCCGAAATTACATCTGGAGACAACAATGGCAACCAACCAAGAAGACAGCCAAAATTAATGTATAGCTTTATCCCTACTTACAAATTTATGGATAACAAAAACACTTTAGGTTTAAGTTTCATCGGTCAGTCAAAAGCATACGCTCAAGATTCCAATCAATTAGTAATGAACGGATTTGTAATCGTAAATGGATTTGTAGAAGTAGGCATTGCAAAAGGTTTATCATTAAATGTTTCAGGAAACAACTTGTTTAACACTTTAGCAATTACTGAAGCAGAAGAAGGAAGTATTACCGAAAACAGCTTAAATTATGTAAGAGCCAGATCGATGACAGGAAGATCAGTGTCGATGTGTTTAGCTTATAAATTCTAAATAATTTTTTTCATAATAGTTGGTTAGAAATTCCTGTACTTTAATAACCAAAAAAAGTACAGGAATTACATTTCAGAAATTAAATACACAATTATGGCATTCGTTAAACCTCAACTCAGCTTTTGGCAAATAATCAATATGAATGTTGGCTTTTTTGGCATCCAATATAGTTTTGGTTTGCAACAAAGTGCCGTAAATCCTATTTATGATTTTTTGCATGCCAGTCCGGATCAAATTCCTATATTAAATTTAGCAGGACCCTTAACTGGATTATTAATCCAACCGATTATTGGTGCTATGAGTGACAAAACCTGGCATCCTAAATGGGGACGAAGAAAACCTTATTTCTTCATCGGTGCTCTTATTTGCAGCATCACCTTATTCCTATTCCCATTCAGTAGTTCACTATGGATGGCAGCAGGTTTACTTTGGATTTTAGATGTTGGAAATAATACTGCCATGGAACCTTACCGAGCTTTCATCGCCGATACGCTTAACGAAGACCAACAGCCTATAGGATTTCAGGCACAGAGTTTTTTTACAGGTTTCGGACAATTTTTATCCTATATTTCTTTATTTCTTTTCCCGATTGTTTTCGCAGGTTATACTGGAGAATTACCTAACTGGATTTATGCTTCGTTTTTCTTGGGAGCCATACTTTCGATAACATCCATTTGGTGGAGCATGAAAAAAACAGCCGAAATTCCGCCAACCACCGAAGAAATTGAAAAAATCAAATCAGAACCTTTAAATCTTTTAAGTCCGTTTGTAGATATTTACCATGCTGTATTAGAAATGCCAAAGGTAATGTGGCAGCTTTTTTTAGTGTATTTGTTCCAATGGTATGCATTAATGTGTTTCTGGCAAAACAATTCAAAAAGCATCGGCTTATCTGTTTGGAATGTCACTCCAGCAAACAAAGAAGCTTATGAAAAAGCAGTAGAATGGATGGGATTAATAGGTGCTTTTGGGTTTATCGTCACCTTTTCAGTAGCTTTTTATCTGGCTAAGTTGGCTAAAAAACACAGCCCAAAAATGGTGCATTTTGTTTGTTTGCTATTTGGTGCCATTTCTTTTTTGTTTTTTCCTCAAATCCAAAACCAATATTTATTTTTTGCAGTAATCATTGGTTACGGAGTTGCATGGGCAAGTATGATGGGAATACCTTATTTAATTGTAGTAGCAACCATTCCTAAAGAAAGATATGGCGTTTATATGGGAATTATCAATATGATGATTGTTATCCCAATGATTATACAAAACCTGTCTTTTGGATACATCCTCAAAAACTTTTTAAATAATGATCCCCGACTAGCAATAAGTTTTGCGGGAGTACTTCTAATCCTTGGTTCTTTAAGCACACTTTTTATTAAAGCACACAAAACAACACATTAGCAACATGAATTCTGACACCATTACATATAATAAAGCAATTGAATTACTTCATAAAGCATCCTCAAACGAAGGTTTTCTGGCAAGTGCACAAAACATCTCTAATTACAAAAGAGTTTGGGCCAGAGACGGTGTGATTTGTGGATTGGCAGCATTGGCTTCCGGAGATAAAAATTTGATAGACACCTTTGAAAAAACATTAGAAACACTGGCAAGAAATCAACATCCAATAGGTACAATCCCTTCCAATGTAATGACTAACGGAGACAATACCGAAGTAAGTTATGGAGGATTAGCAGGACGAGTTGATGCTGTCACCTGGTTCATAATCGGGATTTGCCAATATGCTTTTTACAAAAATGATCCTTCATTTGTTGAAAAACATAAGACTAAAATCGAAAAATGTTTAACACTTATGGATGCATGGGAATTCAACAACAAACAATTGATGTATGTGCCTTTATCAGGAAACTGGGCCGATGAATACATTACGGATGGTTATGTATTATACGACCAACTGCTTCGCATCTGGGCGCTAAAAAGCTACAATTACTTTGCAAAAAACACTGAAATAAATATAAAAGTTGAAAAAATTACAGCGCAAATAGAATCGAATTTTATTCCGGGTTCTACCGGTGAAAAATACCACGAAAGGACTTATCACGAATTGCAATTAGATAGCTATATGCCTTGCTCTTTCTCTCCTGCAGGATACAAAACGCCATTTGATGCATTTGCGCATTCCTTAGCATTATTATTAAATATAGGATCAGAGGAATTTCAGCAAAAGATAATTCAACATGCTGAAAAAACAAGAACTCAAACAGCTCTGAAAATACTTCCGGCTTTTTGGCCTGCTATCAAAGAGACCGACGATGACTGGAGTTTATTGAAAAACAATTTCAAATATGAATTTAGAAATTATCCCAATGAATTTCACAATGGAGGAAGCTGGCCTATGGTGAATGGTTTTTATGGAGTAGCTCTCCTTTCAAAAAATCAAAATGACATTGCACAGGAACTGCTAAAATCTATTAATGAAGCCAATGCCAAAGAAGATTTTAGTTTCTACGAAAATTTCAATACCGAAACCCAAAAACCAAATGGAGTGCCATTTTGTACTTGGAGTGCCGCGGCAACCGTTATGGTTCATCAAGGAATTACAGCCAATTTTAAATTATTGATTTAAAATGAAAAAGACAATCGACATAATCTGTGTAGGTGAAATGCTCATTGACTTTATTGGCCATGAAATTAACACGCCTATTTCAGAAATAGAAAACTACTCCCGCTTTCTGGGTGGCTCTCCGACTAATGTTGCTATTTATGGCGCAAAATTAGGATTGAAAACAACTCTGGCAGCCAGTTGTGGTAATGATGGACTAGGTCATTTTATGATTGAAAAACTAAGCAAAAACCAGGTAAACACAAGTCTGATTAAAAAAACAAACGATTATCCCTCTTCGGTGATTTTTGTTTCGAAATCAAATGCTACTCCAGAATTTATTGCTTACCGCCAAGCCGATTATCATATTATTGAAGAGCAAATTCCGGATTCTATACTCGAAGAAGCTCAAATTTTTCACACCACTTGTTTTGCTTTAAGCAAAAATCCGGCTCGTGAAACCATTTTGAAAAAAGCTAAAAAAGCCCTTCAATTAGGATTACAAACAAGCATTGACCTTAATTTTTCCGAAAAAATATGGCCTGATAGAAACGAAGCCACTGAAGTAATTGCAGCATATTTGGCCACTAAACCCCTAGTAAAATTAAGCGATGACGACTGCTTCCGATTATTTAATCAAATCAAAAGCGACGAAGAAATCATTGAATATTTTAAAATTTTAGGCGCTTCAGCTATTTGCTTAACCAAAGGAAAAAACGGAGTAACTTACTGGGATTCTCAATTGGGGATGATACACAAAGAAGCTCCTTTTGTAAAAAATATTAAAGACACAACCGGAGCAGGTGATGCTTTTTGGACCGGATTTTTATACGGAAAACTCAAAGGCAAAGAACCTCTTGAATGTATTACCATCGCTCAAAAAACAGCAGCAATCAAGCTACAACATCTGGGTCATTTTCCAGATAATATTCAGCTCGAATAATTTTAAAGAAAAACGCAAAACTAAAACCCTAACCGTGACTTTGATTAAGTTCCCTTTTGTATAAAAGCGGAACTTTTTCTTTTATTGGTAAATAAATCATTTATCAATTCTAAAAATAATAAACTAAATTTGGTTGCATCAAAAACCCAAATATGTTTCAATCCAAAAAAGATCTTGTGTATGTAATTCTGGCGGGAATATTCATCACTAATGCCGTTGTTGCCGAACTAATCGGTGGAAAACTTATTTATGTGGGCCCTTATTTAATGAGTGTGGGTATTTTGCCTTGGCCAATTGTATTTTTAACTACTGATTTAATTAACGAATACTTTGGCAAACAAGGAGTAAAAAAACTTTCGCTGATAACAGCCTGCTTGATTGCTTACTGTTTTGTTTTATTGTTTGTTGCTTTAAAAA
This sequence comes from Flavobacterium flavipallidum, assembly GCF_038289905.1. NCBI lineage: Bacteria > Pseudomonadati > Bacteroidota > Flavobacteriia > Flavobacteriales > Flavobacteriaceae > Flavobacterium > Flavobacterium flavipallidum. Next base: position 207,367 of record NZ_JBBYHU010000001.1, read on the forward strand.
TTCCTGCAGTAAAAGGAGAAGGTCTGGTTACAGATGCACAATTTCATGCCGTTTTTGGGCAAAGTATGTGGATTATCGTTGGTAGTATAACAGCTTTCCTTGTTTCCCAACTCATAGATGTTAGTATTTTTCATTTTTTCAAAAGAAAAACAGGCAACAATATGATTTGGTTAAGAAGTACCGGATCAACCGTTATCTCTCAATTATTTGATAGCTTTATCGTATTGGGAATTGCTTTTTGGATGACCGGAAAAATCAACACCGAACAATATATTGCTTCGGCATTTACAGGCTATTTTGTCAAATTGATTATTGCCATTTTACTAACTCCGCTAATCTATTTAGGACATTCATTAATTGAAAAATACATTCACAGCAAATAATTATGGAATCTAAAACACGCTGCGCCTGGTGCGAAAAAGATGATTTATACCGTAAATACCACGATGAAGAATGGGGCACTCCCGTATATGATGACGCAAAATTATTTGAATTTTTAATTCTTGAAACCTTTCAGGCGGGCTTGAGTTGGTACACTGTTCTGACCAAAAGAGAACATTTTAGAGTTGCTTTCGATAATTTCGATTATAAAAAAATAGTACATTATTCCGAAGAAAAAATAGAAGAATTACTATTGAATCCGGGTATCATTCGAAACAAATTAAAAGTACGTGCAACTATTTCTAATGCAATCGCTTTTATGAAAGTTCAGGAAGAATTTGGCAGTTTCTCCAAATATATTTGGGCTTTTACTGATGAAAAACCTATTGATAATAATCCTAAAACTTTAAGAGAAGTTCCTGCCACCACTCCACTCTCGGATGCTATTAGTAAAGATTTAAAAAAACGAGGATTCAAATTCGTGGGTTCCACCGTAGTATACGCACACATGCAGGCTACTGGAATGGTTAACGACCACATAGAAAGTTGTTGGACAAGAGCCCAGTAATCAGTGTTCAGTTTAGAAGTATTCAGCACAAAATTGTTAAACTTCTAATTTACACCTTCCTTTTTCTAACTTTTTGCTTACATTTGTCGCACACTTTAGGGGTGTCTGCATTAGCAGGCTGAGATTTTACCCTCTGAACCTGATCTAGTTCATACTAGCGTAGGGAAAAGTAAGATGACTTCCAGTAGTTCCATTTTTTGGGGCAATTTGTAGCCATTCCTAAAGTATTTTTTATTTAAAAAATCAAGGAATGGAACTAAAAATCAACAATCAAATCAAACAATTTCAAGCAAATGCTCTTAGCATCCAAGCCTTGCTCGATATTGAAATTCCGCAAAAACAAAACGGCATTGCCGTAGCTGTTAACAACAATGTGATTCCAAAATCCAATTGGGACAATCACCAGCTATCCGAAACTGACGACATTTTAATTATCTCCGCTACTCAAGGCGGTTAAAACAATTTAAAGATTAAAAGATTTAAGAATTTAATGATTCGAATCTTTCAATCTTTCAATCTTTCAATCTTTCAATTAAAAAAATATGACAAACGAAGAACAAATATCTCGACAACCTTTCCCTAATTCGACTAAGGTTTACATCGATGGTGAAATCCACCCAATAAAAGTAGCGATGCGCGAAATCAAATTATCCGACACTAAACTTTCTAAAGGTGGAGTAGAAAAAAATCCTGCCGTAACAGTTTACGATACTTCTGGACCTTATACGGATCCAAATATCGAAATCGATGTTAGAAAAGGTTTACCTAGAATTCGCGAACAATGGATTTTAGACCGTAATGACGTTGAAGAATTAACCGAGATCTCATCTGATTATGGAAAAGAACGTTTGGCAGATGAGAAATTAAACCACCTTCGTTTTGAATATTTACACAAACCCATGCGTGCCAAAAAAGGCGCTAACGTTTCTCAATTGTATTATGCAAAAAAAGGAATCATCACTCCTGAAATGGAATACATTGCCATTCGTGAAAACCAACGTATCGAACAATTAGAAACCGCTCAAACCGCCATGCAATGTCAGCATGCCGGACATAGTTTTGGTGCAAACACTCCAAAATCTAAAATCACTCCTGAATTTGTTCGCTCCGAAGTTGCCGCCGGTCGTGCGATTATCCCTAACAACATCAACCACCCTGAAAGTGAACCGATGATTGTGGGACGTAATTTCTTGGTTAAAATCAATGCTAATATTGGAAACAGCGCCGTTACATCCTCTATCGAAGAAGAAGTAGAAAAAGCGGTTTGGGCTTGCCGTTGGGGAGCTGATACTATCATGGACTTATCTACTGGGAAAAACATCCATGAAACCAGAGAATGGATTATCCGTAATTCGCCGGTGCCAATTGGAACGGTGCCAATTTACCAGGCTTTGGAAAAAGTAAACGGGATTGCCGAAGATTTAACTTGGGAAGTTTTCCGTGATACTTTAATTGAACAGGCTGAACAGGGAGTTTCTTACTTCACTATCCACGCCGGAGTTTTATTGCGTTACATCCATTTAACGGCTAATCGTGTTACGGGAATTGTTTCTCGTGGTGGTTCGATTATGGCCAAATGGTGTTTGTTTCACCACAAAGAAAACTTCTTATACACGCATTTTGAAGAAATCTGCGAAATCATGAAACAATATGATGTGGCTTTCTCTCTTGGAGATGGTTTACGTCCGGGATCTATTGCCGATGCGAATGACGCTGCTCAGTTTGCCGAATTAGAAACTCTAGGTGAACTGACAAAAATTGCCTGGAAACATGATGTACAAGTTTTCATCGAAGGACCGGGTCACGTGCCAATGCACATGATTAAGGAGAATATGGACAAGCAATTAGAACATTGTTCAGAGGCGCCATTTTATACTCTTGGTCCATTAACCACTGACATTGCTCCGGGTTATGACCACATTACTTCTGCTATTGGAGCTGCGATGATTGGTTGGTACGGCTGTGCGATGTTGTGTTATGTAACGCCAAAAGAACATCTTGGTTTACCAAACAAGAAAGACGTAAAAGACGGAGTTATCACTTATAAAATTGCCGCTCACGCTGCCGATTTAGCCAAAGGACATCCGGGAGCACAATACCGCGACAATGCCTTGAGTAAAGCCCGTTTCGAATTCCGTTGGGAAGATCAATTCAATTTGGCACTTGACCCAGACACAGCAAGAGAATTTCACGATGAAACTTTACCTGCTGATGGAGCTAAAGTTGCCCACTTCTGCTCAATGTGCGGACCTAAATTCTGCTCTATGAAAATTTCTCAGGAAATTCGTGATGTGGAAGAAGCTAAAAAAGGAATGCAGGAGAAATCAGAGGAATTTATCGAGCAAGGGAAAGAGATTTATATTTAAAAAAGTGGGAAGTTAAACCCACCTTCTAACTTCTAACTTACCAAATGATAGTCATATCCAATCCAACTGCGGTAGCAAATGAAATAAACACCATCCATTCTCTTTTTGAAAATGGAATGGAATTATTTCATGTTCGAAAGCCTGACTTTTCTGAAGAGGAAATGAAAACTTTTGTGACTGCAATTGGATTGGAATATAGAAATCAGTTGGTTTTACACAGTTATCATCATTTGGCTAAAGAATTTGGAATAAATCGGATTCACTTTTCTTCAACAAACAGACCTGATAACTTTCAAAAAACTGAAGGTTTTACAGTATCTACTTCTACACATTCCATCGAAGAATTCAATGAGTTGTCTGAGGATATTGATTATGCTTTTTTGAGCCCTGTTTTCAAAAGTATTTCCAAAGAAAATTATAAACCCAATGTAAACTGGTCAACTGAAATAAAAAAGAGAACCCATTTTAAAACAAAACTAATCGGCTTAGGTGGAATCCAAGCTGAAAACATTCATCAGGCTTTTCAATTTGGCTTTGATGATGTAACACTTTTAGGAACCATTTGGAACAGCAATAATCCAATAGAAAATTTCAAATCATGTCAACAAATCGTCCTTTCGTTTTAAGTATTGCGGGCTTTGACCCTTCGGCCGGAGCAGGAGTTTTGGCTGATATCAAAACTTTCGAACAGCTTCGGGTACAGGGTTTTGCTATTAACACTGGTAATACCATTCAAACCGAGAGTAACTTCTTTGAAATGCAATGGACAACACTTGATTTTGTTTTGCGAAGCATTGAAGTTCTATTTCAAAAATACAACCTAAAAACTGTAAAAATCGGAATTGTTCCTTCATTAGAATACCTGAAAGAAATTGTTTTTACGATAAAAAAACTTTCACCAACAACAAAAATAGTTTGGGATACCGTATTAAAATCAACAACCGATTTTAGTTTTTTAAACATCAAAAATCAATCTGTTTCGATAGAAATACTCCAACAAATTGATTTGATTACGCCTAATTACAACGAGATTTTACAATTGGATCCAAATGAATCAGAAGCCGGTTTTATTGCTAAAAAACTTGCTGAACATACGGCTGTCTTTTTAAAAGGCGGTCATCATCCTACCGAAACAGGCACTGATTATTTATATACTGAAAGCCAGTTTTTCAGGCTTTCGCCAAAGAATACCGAAATATTTCAAAAACACGGTTCCGGCTGTGTTTTATCGTCGGCTATAACCGCTAATCTGGCATTGGGACAAAATTTATTACCAGCCTGTGAAAATGCCAAAAGTTATACCGAAAACTTTTTATTATCCAACACAACACAATTAGGAAATCACTATGTTTAATCGCTTGCAATATATATCACAAGGAAATACAGTTGAAGAACAACTGTATAACATCCATCAAGCTTTGGATCACGGTTGCGACTGGATTCAAATGCGATTCAAAAATGCTACTTCCGAAGACACTTTTACTTTGGCGGAAGCCGTAAAAATATTATGTCAGGAATATTTAGCCACTTTTATCATCAACGATAATGTCGCTCTAGCTCAGGAAATGGATGCTGAAGGAATCCATTTAGGATTAAGCGATATGAGAATCTCTAAAGCCAGAGAAATTTTGGGAAGCAGCAAAATTATTGGCGGTACAGCCAACACCTTCGAAGATATTCAAAAACACGTCAATGATGGTTGTGATTATATCGGACTAGGTCCTTTTCGTTTTACAAAAACCAAAGAAAAACTAAGTCCAATTTTAGGATTAGAAGGCTATGCTGAGCTGATGCATAAAATGCAGCAAGCACAAATCAAAACTCCAGTTTACGCTATTGGAGGTATTCAAACGGATGACGTGGAAGCCATCATCAAAACAGGGATTCACGGCATCGCTATGTCAGGATTAATTACTGAAAGCCAAACAAAAGCACAACTTATTACTGAACTTAACGAAAAATTATATGGATACTACATTGTTTAATATAGGCGATAAAAGCTTCGAATCAAGATTGTTCTTAGGAACAGGAAAATTTGGTTCGAATAGCCAAATGGAAGAAGCTATTTTGGCCTCAGAATCTGAATTAGTAACAGTAGCTTTAAAACGTGTCGATTTAGAAACTGATACGGACGCAATTTTGTCGCATTTGAAACATCCAAAAATCAATTTATTGCCCAATACTTCGGGAGCAAGGAATGCTAAAGAAGGCATTTTTGCGGCACAATTAGCCAGAGAAGCTTTGGAAACGAATTGGCTAAAACTGGAAATCCATCCCGATCCAAGATACTTACTTCCCGACCCAATTGAAACCTTAAAAGCAACGGAAGAGTTAGCAAAATTAGGCTTCATTGTTTTGCCATACATCCACGCTGATCCTGTTTTATGCAAAAGATTAGAAGATGTAGGAACAGCAGCGGTAATGCCTCTGGGTTCACCAATAGGAAGTAACAAAGGATTAAAAACGATTGATTTTCTGGAAATCATTATCGAACAATCTAAGGTTCCTGTGATTATTGATGCAGGAATTGGAGCCCCTTCGGATGCTGCAAAAGCAATGGAAATGGGTGCTGATGCCGTTTTAGTAAACACTGCTATTGCCGTAGCCGGAAATCCAAAAATGATGGCAGAAGCTTTTAAAGAAGCCGTTATCGCTGGAAGAAAAGCATTCGAAGCTAAACTGGGACAACAATATTCACAGGCAGTGGCTTCGAGTCCATTGACAGCATTTTTGTACGAATAAACTATTTAACCGCAAAGGACGCTATGACTTACGCTAAGTTAGCTAAGTTAAGTGTTTTATTAAGCTTTCAAAGCTTTATAAACTTTGCGAAAAACTTTGCGCTCTTAGCGTTAAAAACTATGAAAACATTCAAATCGGTTTTTGAACAATACAATTGGGACGAAGTAAAAAATAAAATCTATCAAACGACTTCTATAGATGTAGAAACTTCATTGGCGAAAGCCAAAAGAAATATAGATGATTTTTTAACATTAATTTCTCCAGCCGCCCAACCCTATTTGGAACAAATGGCGCAAATATGTCATGAATTGACCAAGAAACGTTTTGGAAAAACCATACAAATGTATGCTCCAATGTATTTAAGTAACGAATGCCAAAACATTTGTACTTACTGCGGCTTTAGCTTAGATAATAAAATCAAAAGAAAAACACTTACTCCTGAAGAAATTACTTTAGAAGTCGAAGCTTTAAAAACTGCGGGATTTGACCATGTGCTTTTAGTAACAGGTGAGGCTAATTATACCGTAAACATCCACTATTTCCTAAAAGCAATTGAGCAAATCAAAAACGATTTTTCGATCATTTCTGTCGAAGTACAGCCCCTTTCTCAGGAAGAATACGAGCAATTACATGAAGCAGGAGTTTATTCGGTATTAGTCTATCAGGAAACTTACCATCAGGAGGTTTACAAACAATACCATACTAAAGGAAAAAAATCCAATTTTGATTTCCGTTTAGAAACTCCGGACCGAATTGGTAAAGCCGGTATTCATAAAATCGGGATGGGAGTTTTATTAGGATTGGAAGATTGGCGCACCGATAGTTTTTTCAATGCACTGCATTTGGATTATTTGCAAAAAACCTATTGGAGAACTAAATACTCCGTTTCTTTCCCAAGATTACGTCCTGCCGAAGGCATTATTGAACCTAATTTTATCATGGACGATAAGGATTTGACCCAATTGATTTGTGCTTATCGTTTATGGAATGAAGATGTAGAAATTTCGATTTCGACCCGTGAGAATGAAAAATTTCGAAACAATATTATCCCAATTGGCACCACAAGCATGAGTGCCGGTTCCAAGACAAATCCGGGTGGTTATGTAGTTGACCCACAATCATTGGAACAATTTGAAATTAGCGATGAACGTTCAGTTGCCGAAATCGCAAATATCATCCAGCAAAAAGGCTATGAACCCGTTTGGAAAGACTGGGATAAAAATTATTTTTGAGATTACAAAGTTGCAAAATTACAAAGCCCATTGGGATGTAATTAAAACTTTGCTCCTTTGTAACTCTGAACCTTTGAAACTAAAGAGATGAGCGTAATACAAGATTTTTTAAGATACAACCGTCAAACGATTTTACCTGAAATTGGCGACGAAGGACAAGCGAAATTAAAAAATGCCAAAGTTTTAGTAATTGGTGCCGGTGGATTAGGCTGTCCTATCTTGCAATACATTGCTACAGCCGGTGTAGGAACTATTGGAATAGTTGATTTTGACAAAATAGAAATTCATAATCTGCATCGCCAAATTTTATATACAGAAGACCAAATAGGTTTATCAAAAGCTTTGACTGCAAAAACAACCATTGAAAAACTAAATCCATTAATTGCCGTTATCGCTTTCGAAGAAAAACTAACCGTTGAAAATGCTTCCAGAATCATTTCCGATTTTGATATTGTGGTCGATGGTTGCGATAATTTTAGTACGCGCTATTTAGTTAATGATACTTGTGTAACACTGGAAAAAACTTTAGTTTATGGAAGTATTTTAGGTTTTGAAGGACAAATAGCGGTTTTTAATCATCAGGGCAGTAAAAATTTACGAGATTTATTTCCGGAACCGCCAAATCCTAAAGATGTACCTAATTGCAGTTTTAACGGGGTTTTAGGAACACTTCCCGGAATGATTGGAACGATGATGGCACACGAAACTTTGAAATTAATAATTGGTTTGCCAAGTTTGAAAAATGAATTGGTTTTGTATAAAACTTTAGATTGGAGTTTTACCAAGTTGAATTTTTAGTTTTTGGGAAGACAGATTGGAGAAATCATAGAAATTCTCTTTGTGAATCTTTCGGAAAAACTTTGCCTACTTTGCGGTTAAATACCTTTTTTCAAAATCTTCATAAACTCTTCGCGTTCAATTTCGCGACAGCCTAAACTTTCCAGATGAGAATTATACACCTGACAATCTAGGAGTTTGTAGTTTTCTTTTTTTAATTTTTCTACCAAAGCAATAAAAGCAACTTTGGAAGCATTTGAAACCAAAGAAAACATACTTTCACCGCAAAAAATATGTCCTAAATCAACGCCATAGAGACCGCCAACTAATTCATCTTCTTGCCAAACCTCAACTGATTTAGCAATTCCTAATTGATGAAGTTTACAATAGGCTTCAATCATATCATCGGTTATCCAGGTTCCGTTTTGCCCTTCACGTTTGATGTTTTGGCAATTGGAAATTACCGCTCTGAAATTTTGATTAAAAGTTACTTTGAAGATTTTCCGATTGAGAATGTTTCGCATGCTTTTAGAAATTATCAATTCATCTAAAAACAATACCATTCTGGGATTTGGCGACCACCATGTAATGGGTTCTCCTTCTTCAAACCAAGGAAAAATTCCGCTGTTATATGCTAATTGCAATCGCTCAGGAGACAAATCGCCACCTAGGCCAATAATTCCTGAAGAATGGGCTAAATGAACGGGCGGAAAAAACAATTCTTCGGTTAAATAAAACATAGTTTAAATCTACAATGGCAAAGGCAAAAATCAATCTCAAATCAAAAAAGAAATTCCAAATTCCAATTAGCTGTTTATTAATTGGAATTTGGAATTTTAAAACTTAGTGATTTAATTCTTAGAATGGTAAATCGTCTGGTTCGTCTTCGTTTAAGTTTGTAGCAGGTGCAAAAGCCTGAGCCGAAGGCATTGGAGCTGGAGCAGCAGGAGCTTCAGCAGCTAATCTTTCAATTCTCCATCCTTGGATACTGTTAAAATAACGTGTTTCTCCTTGTGGATTAACCCATTCTCTACCTCTTAAATTGATAGAAACTTTTACTGCTTCACCAATATTATAATTACTCAACAAATCACATTTGTCTTGTGTAAATTCAATCATTATATGTTGTGGATATTGCTCCTCGGTTGTTACAACCACTTCTCTTTTTCTAAATGACGCACTAACTTGTTGCTCTGGATTAACAACTTTAATTTTCCCTGTAACTTCCATCTTCGTTATTTTAACTGTTATATATATTATTTTTCAAAAGCATTCCTAACAACAGAACACTAACATTTATTCGAAATATTATTCCTCAAAATCAACTGAATACAAAAAAATTCCAAAAAAACATTCGATTTACAAATATAACAACTTCTTCTATCTGACAATGAAGTTTGTTTTACATTTTCTTCTTTAATTTTTAAATCTTTTAAATCAACTATCATTCATTAAGTTCTCAATTCTTTTCATTAAAATTACGGTCCACAAAACTTAAAAAAATCAAAATATTACCTCATATAATTCGTTATATTTATGCATCAAAAAATCATTTATGCAATTTTCAAATAAAAGGAATACCGGACGATGGATTCTCATTTTCACTTCATTTTTAATCATTTCCTTAATCCTTTGGAATACCTATACTTTTTTCCAAACTTTCAAAAATGAAGAGCGCATCAAAATGAATCTTTTGGCAAAAGCCCAAAAAACACTTATCAATGCCGATGAAAATACCGATGTGGAACTTCCGCTTCAAATTTTTAAAAACAACACTTCGATTCCTGTAATTCTTACCGAAAACGACAGCATTATCAATACCATTAATATTGACGAAGCTATTATAAAAGATAAAATTGAAGCATATGCTTTCCTGAATAATCTAAAAAAAGAAAACGAACCCATCATCATTGAATATGCTCCTAACAAATTCCAAAAATGGTATTATGGAAATTCGGCTTTATTGAATAAATTAAAATATTATCCTATAGCCTTGATATTAATTCTAGTCTTGTTTTTGGGTTTGATTTACTATTTCTACCAAAGCACTAAAATAGGAACACAAAACAAACTTTGGGCAGGAATGGCTAAGGAAACCGCCCATCAAATAGGCACACCGCTTTCTTCATTAATTGGCTGGGTTGAAATCTTAAAAACGGAAGATATTGACCCAACCACAACTTTAGAAATCGAAAAAGACATTAACCGATTACAAACAATCACAGAACGTTTTTCTAAAATTGGTTCTGAACCTGTTTTAGAAAAAACAGACATCGTAGAAAGCACACTTCAAACCTATAATTACCTACAATCACGGTTTTCTAAGCAAATTGAATTTACTTTTGAAAGTCCAAAATCAGAAATTTACACTCTACTAAACCCAACGCTCCACAGCTGGACAATTGAGAATTTAATCAAAAATGCCATTGACGCCATGAAAGGGAAAGGTAAAATTGCGGTTAGCATTGAAGAAAATACCGAAAGTGTAAAAATCAATGTTACAGATACCGGAAGCGGCATCCCAAAAAATCAATTTAACACCATCTTTGAACCGGGATTTACCACTAAAAAAAGAGGTTGGGGATTGGGACTTTCGTTAACCAAACGTATTGTAAAAGAATATCACAAGGGCAATATTAAAGTACTACATTCAGAAATTGGGAAAGGTACAACGATGCAAATTAGTTTGAAAAAAATAGTTTAGTTTACTGTTTTGGCTTCATTACTATTTTATTATAAAACATCATTTTTCTGGCTGGAACAGCTTTAGCTAAATAATTATTTACAAATTGCAAATGCATTTCTGCATTTTCCAGTCTTTTGCTGATTGCTTCCCTTAGATTTGTGATACTTGTTTTATTAGCTTCACTGCTAAGGCTTTTCTCAAAATCCAAAAGTACTTCCTGACATTTAACAAAACCATCCCTTGGTTCCTGAATTTTTCTTTTTATTTCGGCATCAGCAACCAGAGGCTGAAATTGTTTGTTTCTATAATGAATAAAATCATTTAATGATTGATTAGCTCTGTTAAATTGCTCAACAATTTCGCTGTATTGCTTTCCTTTATCACGTTCACTTTCATTTCTCCATGCTGTTTTGGCATGTACAAATGCTTGAGCAATATGTTGGTTTTTCATTCCACCTTTCTCAATTCTTTGTGCCACTACATAGAGCTGTTGTAATTTTGGTTCGTTTTCAAATTTTTCGATTTCATTTACAAAATCAAATTTTTGTTTTTTGTCATCAGAATAAACCCCTTCAATAAATTCCTGATTAGTTATAGGAAAATCTTTTAGCTGCCATAAATAGTCAAAAGGCATATGAGTATTAATCATTAATTCAGGATCTACTTTAAAATTCTTATCATCAAGACGTCTGGTAAAAATTCCATTCAAAACAAATCCTGATCCCCAAGTAGGATCAAACAAATACCATTTATTATCCACTCTGGCGGCATTCCAGGCATGAGTTAAATTATCAACCTTAACTTTATTCCATTTGGTATACCCCGAAATCACAAAAGATTTCACTCCAACCGAATTTGCGAGTTGGTTAAAAATACTCGCATAATCAAAACAAACCCCTTTTTTATCTGCAAATGCTCTTGCAATACGGTCTTGTAATTTTTCATCAAATTTCACTTCAAACATATTATCGACATCATAACTAATCGTTTTAGTAGTCCAATAATATACGGCTCTAATTCGGTCTGGTTCAGATTGAAAATTGTAACTTATATATTTAGCAATGGCATCCATTGACTGATTGTAATCTGCCGGCATTTTATCCATCACCTCATCTATTGAATCATAATTATTCTGTATTTTCTGTTTCTTTTGAGGAAAAACAGAAAAAGAGCAAAGACATAAAAACAATAAAAAAGTTGCTCGCATAAATCAATTAATAAAGTTTGTTGTACAATATCAAATATATAAAATCAACTTAAAAACAGTAAGAAATTAAATCTTAAAAAAATTAATTTAACGGAATACCAAACCAAGATACTTTAGAGAACATGGTTTTTCTAACCAACTTAGATTTATTTAAATAATTCTTTACAAATGCGGCATTATCCTCAGCCTGCACGACAGCATCTGCAATTGTATTTTTTAATGCCATTAAATTTGATGCATTTTCAGTTCCCACCATACTAATTTTGAAAATATCATTCTGGCATTTTGTTAATTTTTCTCTTGGAATCTGAATCATCTGACTGATTTTTTCATCTGAAAAAGTAGGTTTGAATTTATTATTACGATACATGATAAAATCATTTAATTGCAATACTGCTTCATTAAATTCAGCCACAATTGCATTCATTTTATCAACGTTTGTATTTTGCATTACAGCATTCCATTGTTTCTTTTTAACGTTATAATATTCTAAAATCAAATTGTTTTTTATACCATTTTTTTCTATTCTTGCAGCTGATTCAAATAATTGATCTGTTTCGGAAGCTTTTTCATAACGGTCAATTTCTTTCTCAAAATCAAAATATTTTTTTGTTTTATCCACTTGTATTTTCCCAGCATAAAATTCAGCATTGGTAACCGGATAATTCAAAAATTGCCACATATAATCAAACGGCATATGTGAGGCAATTATTTTAGAGGGTTCTGCTTTAAAAAACGTATTATTTAATTTTCGAACAAATTTACCGTTTTGCACACCTCCAGCTCCCCATGTAGGGTCAAACACTAACCATTTATTATCAATTTTAGCAGCACACCATGCATGAGCAATAGTGGCTATGGCTCCATTTTGCTTCGTATAACCTTCGATTATTCTGGACTTAATTCCAATTTTATTTGAAATATCATTAAAAACCTCCGCATAATGAATACAAACTCCTTTCCTAGTTTTTAATGTCTTTTCAATTTTTTCCTGAGGAGATTCTAATTGATTTGGCACAAACATATTAGGCACATCATAACTTATATTGATTGTAGTCCAATAAAAAACCGCACGGATTTTATCGCTATCTGTTTTAAAATTATCGGATATAAATTTTGCAATGCCAGTGGTTGAAGCGGACAATTCTAAAGGAATTTTGGCCATTTTACTATCAACATCACTATAGGCTGGTTTAGTTTGGGCTAGACATACAACAGATACTAACAAAAACAAACTATGTAGCAATTTTCTCATGCGAATTGGTTTTTATATAAAAAAACACGAATAAATTCGTGTCTCTTTGTATGATAATTATTTGTTTAAAAGTTAGCTCTTATTGCTTCAGCTAACTTTTCAAATTCTTCATTATTTAAAGTCACTTTCTTTTGAAAGCGAATATCTTCCATGGTATTTAACGGAATCAAATGCACATGAGCATGAGGCACTTCAATACCTATAACCGAAATTGCAATTCGGTTACAAGGCACTGTTTTTTCGATAGCTTTTGCTACTTTTCGAGAAAACTGCATCAAACCTAAATAAACTTCTTCTTCCAAATCAAAAATCTTATCAACCTCCACTTTTGGAATGCACAAAGTATGTCCTTTTGCATTGGGATTGATATCTAAAAAAGCGAAATAATTTTCGTCTTCAGCGATTTTATAACATGGAATTTCTCCGTTTACTATTTTAGTGAATATCGAGCTCATGTTTAATGCCTTTAATGGTTAAACTATTCTCTGGTAATTTCCAGAATTTCGAATTTCAATTTTCCGTTAGGAACTGTAATTTCAGCTACTTCACCTACCGATTTTCCAAGTAATCCTTTTCCAATAGGAGAAGTTACTGAAATCTTTCCTGTTTTTAAATCGGCTTCACTTTCAGCAACTAAGGTGTATTTCATTTCCATACCATTAGCCTGATTTTTAATCTTTACACTAGATAAAACTAAGACTTTTGATAAATCTAATTGTGACTCATCAATCAATCTTGCATTGGCATATAATTCTTCCAGTTTAGAAATTTTCATTTCTAATAATCCCTGAGCCTCTTTGGCTGCATCATATTCTGCATTTTCAGACAAATCACCTTTATCACGAGCTTCAGCAATATCCTGAGATGCTTTTGGACGCATTACCGCTTTTAAATAATCTAACTCTTCCTTTAACTTTTTTAATCCTTCGGCAGTATAATAAGATACGTTACTCATAATTTCATCGTTTATATAAATACAAAAAATCCCATCGCAACGGGATTTCTTGCTACAAATATAGTATATTTTTTAATAGTCAATAATTATATGTTAAGCATATAAGATTTCAAATGTAAATAAATTAAATTTGTTTCACTAATTCTTTCACAAAATAAAAAAATGAAAAAAATCCTTTCATTATCACTTATTTGCCTGCTGTTTTTTTCTTGTTCTGACAATGGTTTTAAGAACAACAATCCTTATATACCTAACTATAATTTCACAGTTACATTTGACACCAATTATCCCGCTTATTCAAACCTTCAATATGCTGGTAGTTCTCCCGTTTATTATGCAGGACCTGAAGTTGGCCCAAAAGGAATTTATATATTTAATACAGGTACAGGTTACAATGCTTTTGATGCAGCCTGCCCTAACCAATCATCAAGCACTTGTACAAACCGTTTAATTCCTGACGGCACATATTTAAAATGCAGTTGTGGTAATGAAAAATACTTTTTATATACCGGTCAAAGCGATCTTCAATATCCTTTAAAACAATATCGAGCAGAAAAAATAGGCAGCGTAATTCGCGTATACAACTAAAACAAAAAGCCTGAGAAATTAAACTTCTCAGGCTTTTTGAAAATATAAAAAACTTCAAATTAAAACTTCAATGTTAATCCCGCTAAAAAATTAATTCCGGCTTGTGGGTAATAATAAGGATAAACATCCCACATATATCCGTTTGAAATATATTTTTTATCTAAAATATTATTTACTAAACCACTAATCATAATTGATTTAAAAACAGATTTTGGTTTAATTTCAAAAGAAACATTCAAATCATTCACAAAATAGTCAGCCAGTTTTGCAGCTGCTAATTCAATATTGTTCATGTATTGCTTGCCTACATATTTTTGTAATAAAGAAATATGAAAATTCTCAACAGGACTAACTACAATTATATTCCCTGCAATTACTGAAGGCGAATAGGCGATCTCTTTTGTTCCGTAATTTTGACCTTCAACATCTAAATCAACATTTTTATTACTACTCAAAGTAAAATTAGGCCTAAGAATAACTTTATCTGAAATTTTTATAGTTGCATCAGCTTCAAAACCTAAACGATAACTTTTTTCACTGTTAGAACGAATTGGATTCCCCACATCGTCTAATGTCCCCGTTAAAATCAACTGATCTTTATACCCCATATAATAGAAGTTTGACGACAATTGAAATGTATCTGAATTATACCTCCAACCTAATTCAAAGTCATTTAACTTTTCAGGTTTTACATTCCCGCCTTCATAATCCGTTCTGTTAGGTTCACGATTGGCACGAGCATACGAAAAATAAAGTGCATTTTTTTGATCAATTTCAAAGTTTAAACCAGCCTTTGGATTAAAGAAATTAAAAGTATCGTCTACCAAACCAGTTTCCCAACTATTAGCTTTATATCGTACATTTCGATATTGTAAATCCCCATAAAAACTCAATTGTTCTGTTAGCTGGTAATTGGCTTTAGCAAAAATATTTCCGTCGGTTTTTGTCGAAAAATCATCATAGTAATGGTCTCCCAATTCAGATTGAGACGCATATCTTGCCCAGATTACTTTTCCAAAATGGTCTCCTTCATATTTATTCCATCCTCCACCTAGTATCACATTTAGTTTCTCATCTCTATATTTCACAGAAAAAGTAGTACCGTAAAAATCATTATCTAACCATTTTTGACGCACTAAATCAGTTGTTGTAACTGACCCAACGGAATTCAAACCATAATCAGCCATATCGGCATCTTCTTTGTAATTTTCATAAAATCCCTTTCCTTTAGTATAATGAAAAGCTAAATTGCTACTCCATTTATCCGAGAATGATTCACTCCAATGCAACTGATAATGATCTTGCTGGTAATTATCGGTTTCATTATCATAAAAACGAGGATTACCCTCTTCATCAGTAAACATTCCGGCAGAGTTAAACCTACGATTTGAATTTAAAGTTTCGCCGTCAATTCCGTTCCAGGATTGATAAGTTTTTTCAGTTCCTCCAAAAGCCAAAGCTTTAATTAAAGTAGTTTTATTAATGTAAGTCCCCTGTAGAAAATAGGATTTTAAATCAGAACTTGCTCTGTCCACATAACCATCCGATTTCAAATTGGATACACGTCCGGCCAATTCAAAATGATCATTTAATAAACCTGTACTGAATTTCACAGTATGTTTATGTGAATTAAAACTTCCGTATGAGTTAGAAATTTCACCATTTGCTTTTGAAGCAAAATTATCTGTTAGCATATTTAAACTGGCACCAAAAGCACCTGAACCATTAGTTGAAGTTCCTACACCACGTTGTAATTGCAAACTTTCAACCGAAGAAGCAAAATCAGGCATATTAACCCAAAAAGTTCCCTGACTTTCAGCATCGTTATATGGAATTCCATTGATAGTTACATTGACACGTGTAGCATCACTACCACGTACTCGGATTCCTGTGTAACCCATTCCGTTTCCTGCGTCAGAAGTAGTCACTACCGATGGCATATAATTCATCAAAACAGGGATGTCCTGACCTAAATTGCGCGGCGCAATATCTTTTTTTTCTAAATTAGAAAAACTTACAGGCGTTTTTGAAGTAACACGAACTGCGGAAACCAGTACTACATCCAATTGATTTAGCTGCGTACTATCTTTTTGTTTTTGTTGAGCAAAAACGCCCATAGAAAATAATAAACCTGTCATCAAAACGGCTGACTTTGCTGCTTTGTGACTTTGAAACTTTGAAACCAGAATAGTTTTCATCCGTAATTGTTTTACGAATAAAAGGGGGAATTATTCTTTTGTTAATGTGATAAATAAAATTTGTTCAACTCATAAATTTCTGGTTTACACCAAAAATTCATCTTTTTTCCCTTAGCAACATTACTTGCTCAGGTTCGTTGGGTATGATCTCAGCTCGTTATTTAGAGCACCCCTTTGAGACGGCGCAAAATTAATGTTAAAAATTTCAAAAAACAAATTCCAAATTCCAAGAAATGAGTTTTTGGAATTTAATCCCAGTTTGGTCTTTTACGTGATTGTTTTAAGTCCGAAAGATTCTTTTTGTCTTTAATTCGCTTTTTAATGACTGATTTAGGAACTTTTGTAGCTTTTCTTTCTTTAGGAACAACAAGCGCTTTTCTTATCAATTCCAAAAAACGCTTAGTTACGATTTCCTTATTTTTAAGTTGGCTTCGATCTTCGTCACAATTGAGAATCAAAACGGAATCAACAGTTAATCAGGAAGACAAATTGAGTTCCAGCAATGCTTTCTCTTCTTCGGACAAAGCCTGAGAATTTTTCAAATCAAAAAACAAAACTACTTTAGACGAAACCTTATTGACATTTTGACCTCCTGCTCCGCTACTTCTAACTGCTTTGTATTGTAACTCTGATATGATTTTTTGAATTTCCAAAATCTACAAGGATTGATGTGCTTCTTTTAATAAATCATTAACCGTTTTAACCGGATTAAAGGTAATCAAAGGCACTTCAACAAAAACAGTCAGCCAATTAGCCATTGCGCCATTCCACAATCCTGGCAATTCATAACCTTTGATATCTTTTCCTAAATGATTTTTTTCAACAATAAAACCAGCATTTTCATCAACAAACTGATGCAAATCAAATTTTTCGCCTTTATAATTTTTAGTTGCACAAACAATATCTACCGGATTAAAATGAGTGGCATTCGCCATAATTTTAGCCTGTTTCTTATTACTCAAATCCACTTGCGAAGATTCAACAATTTGTAAAGAAGCGCCTTTTCCTCCATTTTTCACCCAAAATGGTCCACCGCCAGGTTCTCCTTCGTTGATTACCATTCCGCATACCCTGATTGGTCGATTTAGAATATCTCTCAGTACTTTTATTTTATTTTCGGTAGTATATAAATCAAAATCTGCTTTTACAGAAACATTCAATTTGTTTTTCAAAAAGGCTTTAACTTCCTCAATTTGAACATCATTAACATCGTACAAATCCACTAGATTTAAACAGGCAAATATTTCCTGTTGTAATTCCAACAAGATTCCGGCTAAGGCTTTTTTATACAATGCAATGGTTTCATTATTATGCAAAATCACATTATCAATGTTTTTAATAAAAATAACATCGGCATCTAATTGATTCAAATTACCTATTAAAGCACCGTGACCTCCGGGTCTAAAAAGTAGTTTCCCATCCTCAGTTCTAAAAGCTTTATCATTCATATTTACCGCAATGGTATCAGTACTTTTGTCCTGATACGAATAGCTCACTTCCACTTTTGTTTGGGTTTCATTTTCAACATTAGCTTTTACCTCATTTATGATTTTTTCAAATTCAACTTGATGTGCTTCAGAAACTGTAAAATGCAAATAGGATTGACCATTGGAACTGGAATAATAACCACATTCGTATAGATGTTCTTCTATTGGACTTGCGATTCTTGTAGCATATTTATGAAAAGGTAAAATTCCTTTTGGTTTAGTTGCAAAATCAAAATACTTCTCATCCAACATCACTTTTATAAAGTAATAATTTTTATAATCGCGTGGTAATGAATCAAAATCCTGAAACTCATCTTTTAATTTTTTATAAATCAGTTCAAAGAAGGGCAACTTTTCCATACCTACTAAAAAAACAGGTAAGTTACTATCCTTTTTTCTGTTGATATAGGCATTGATCGTTTCTTTCTCAATGTTAAAATTATTCAAAAAAGAAGTCAAAAACTTAAACATTCGGGTTGCAGCTCCCGAAGCAGGAACAAATTTCAATAATTTCAAATCCGATTTATGTTCGTCAAAAAAATGCGCTTTTTCAGCAAAATCAGCCTTTGTCAATTTCAAGATTCCGTTACCAACTGTTGCAGCTTCCAGTAACTCCATCTTAGCAATTCCTTTTTTAAAGATACTAAGTTGCTTATTAATTGCTTCTAATGAAACCCCTTGTTGATTGATTTGTTCCAAATCCTGTTCTGACAACCCCATATTTTGTATATTTTTTAAATCATCTAAAGATTTTGATTTTTCTAATTCCGAAATTTTTATTTCACTCATTTTCTTTGAAATAACATATTAAAAGCACCAAATTATTATTTTATAATAGACTATAAATTTGATTGTACTTCTTGATTTTTTAAGATTTTCTTCCATTCCAGATATCCAAAAACAGCAAGGATCGTAAAAATTAAATATTGTAAAGACAACATTCCTAACCCCCTATAGGCATAAAGCGGCACAACAATCATATCTCCGATAATCCAAAGAGTCCAATTTTCGATTTTTTTCTTTGCCATATACCACATTCCTGTAAAAAATATTCCTGATGAAATCATATCTACATAATTATCAGGATGAATCGTATAATCAAAGTATTTATAGACACCTAAAACTACAAAAAACGTAATCATAAACAATAAAATTCCTATTATTTTTTCATTTAAGTTTGTTCTGGTAATTGGCAAATTATCATTAGCAGTTCCTCCTTTTACCCAATAATACCAACCGTAAATACTCATTATAGAAAAATAAGCATTAATAATCATATCCCCGATATATCCGGCAAAGTATAGAAGGTAAACAGAAATAACCGTAGCAATTAATCCTACTGGATAAACTAATACATTTTCTTTTTTTGCAAACCAAACACTCAAAATACCACACACAAAGACCAAAAACTCTAAAAATATATGCCCTGTTGAGGCATTTTTATAACTGTCCCAAAAGAAATCTACCATTTACAATTCATTAAAAAAATCCATATTATTTTCAAAAGCCGTCCCTATCACCACCAAATCAGCTCCGGATTGATAGGCTTTTAGAATTCCTTCTTTATCCCTGATTCCGCCGCCTACAATAATTGGAATGGTCAGATTTTGAGCTACAAAAGCAATCATTTCTTCAGGAACAGCATTTTGAGCTCCGCTACCTGCTTCCAGATAGATTAATTTATTTCCTAACATTTCCCCTGCCAGAGCTGTTGCTAAAGCCAATTCCTTATTTTCTCTATCCAAAGGCTGTGTCTTACTTACACGAGCCACCGCAGTTTCTTTGCCGCTCTCAATTAAGATATATGCGGTGGGAATAATTTCAAGATTACTTTGTTTTAAAATTGGCGCTGCTTTTACCTGCTGCCCAATTAAATAATCGGGGTTTCTACCTGATAATAAAGACAAAAACAAAATACCGTCGGCGTGATTTGAAATTTGAGAAGCATCCCCAGGAAAAAGAACGATAGGCAAAGTACACTCTTTTTTTATTTCCAGAATTAAGTTATCCAAAATATTATTCCCAACCTGACTTCCACCAACAAAAACATGAGTTGCCGGCGATTGATTGATTTTGTTTACTAATTGCGGTACATTTTCCCAAACAATTTTATCAGGATCTAATAGCACAACCAATAATTTCTTATTTAGCAACTTTGCCTGAACTATTTCCTGATATATATGATCTCTTTTCATCTGAGGTAAAAGTAAAAAGTTTTTAGAGTTAGAGAAGCATTAAGCTAAAATTATATTATTCAAAAAACATAGGCAACATCAAATAAATCCTAACCCAAAGAACAAGAATAACTTAAGACAAGAAACAAAAAAAAAATCATCAAAATTTATATTACATGATTTTTGTCATAAAATAGGTGCTGCAAGCCGTTGTAATTTTGCTTTATTAAAACAAAACATTATGACACTTTACAACAATACCTTCGAAAAATTTGATACTAATTATTTTGCATCAGCATCTTTAAGTATCTTAGTACAAAGCTGTTTAGGCGGTGCAGCTGCCATGGCCGTATTAGCTAACGGAACTTCAATTGGACAAATGATACAACTTGTTCTTGTTGTTTTTATATCTATGATTGCTAACACATCCATTTTGGCTCAAATGAAACACAAAGTTGTTTTCAATGCAGTTTTAGCTAGCATGATTTCAAGCATCATCTTTATTATCATTAACAATTTATAAATGAAAAAAGATATTGAAAACAGAGCTGATATTTCGGTTTTAATGCATCAATTCTATGATAAAATAAGGGCTGACGAGGAAATCAGTCCTTATTTTAACGAATTGATTCCCGACTGGGATTCGCATCTGGAAAAACTGGCTGATTTTTGGGAGACCAATTTATTTGGCATACGCAAATACAAGGGCAACCCTATAGCGGTTCACAACAAAGTAGACGAACATTTTAAATGCCAAATAAATGCCAACGAATTTGGAATTTGGCTCAACTACTGGTTTCAAACGCTGGATGAGCTTTTTGAGGGAGAAAATGTAACGATATTAAAAGACAGAGCTCGAAAAATGGGTAGCTTTTTTTACCTTAATATGTTTAAAAACCGAAGTGTTCTAAAAAATTCAGCAACTTCTTAAAAGTTGTTTCATCTCAAAATTAGTTTTCTAAAGCATAAACCAGCGTAAAACCTTCAAATTCTTCAAAGAAAATTTTAAATTGCTTTTCGGTCTTTGAAAAATAAAGTGTTGCTAAAGTTTCTGATTGATTCAAATCGAAATCATGGACTACAATATGATCTTTAAAACTGATTCCTTTTTCGTTTTGTATTTTAAAAATGGCTTCTTTGGCTCCCCAAATAACGGTTAGCTTTTTAATATATTCTGAAATTTGTTCCCGATTGAGATACTGAAACTCAGCATCACAAAATTTATCGGCAATGCGAATAATCTTTTCTCTTTGCAATTCGATGTCGATTCCCACAACCTCATCGCTAATAATAATGGATGAAAATTGATGCGAATGGGTAATTGAAATATGCTTTCCATCATGCAGATGTGGTTTTCCAAAAGCATCATAATACAAATCAAAATCGGTATAACCGGCTTCTTCCAATAATTTACGCACACTTAAGAATCCACGTTGGTGCATTTCGGATTTCATTCCGCTAATGCGTGCCTGACATATTGGATTTAAACGAACTTCCTGATACAATTGCTCGAAAGATTCGGTTATTTTCCAAATGTAAATTTGTGTGTGGCTGTTAAAATTTATTTTCTTGAATAAAGGCATTCTTTTGAGTTGTGAGTTATGAGTCCCGATAGCTATCGGGATGAGTTTTTCTTTCTTGACCAAGTTTATTTCTAGCCCTGACAGTAACGGCATCCTTTCCTGCCGGTGTTCGGCTGGAAAGATATAGTGAATGGCAGGATTAGCTTCTAAAAAGCATTCTTAAACTAAAGTTCTAACTATTAAGACCTTAAACAATTCATAAATATTATAGAAATTAGTTTAATTCTAAAGTTATTACGTAAATTTGCAAAAAATTTATAATTACAAATATACTATAAATGAGTACTACAACTACGCCTTATGTGGCTTACAAAGTAAAAGACATTTCTCTGGCAGCTTGGGGAAGAAAAGAAATTGAACTTGCTGAAGCTGAAATGCCAGGTTTGATGGCACTTCGCGCTG
Organism: Flavobacterium flavipallidum; assembly: GCF_038289905.1. Taxonomy (NCBI): domain Bacteria; kingdom Pseudomonadati; phylum Bacteroidota; class Flavobacteriia; order Flavobacteriales; family Flavobacteriaceae; genus Flavobacterium; species Flavobacterium flavipallidum. Next base: position 229,968 of record NZ_JBBYHU010000001.1, read on the forward strand.
AATATAAAGATGAGCAACCTTTGAAAGGTGCTCGTATTGCAGGATGTTTACACATGACGATTCAAACTGCTGTTTTGATTGAAACTTTAATTGCATTAGGTGCTGAAGTTACTTGGTCTTCTTGTAACATTTTCTCTACTCAGGATCAGGCTGCTGCTGCAATTGCTGCTGCTGGAATTTCTGTATATGCTTGGAAAGGTTTAAATGAAGAAGAATTTGACTGGTGTATTGAGCAAACTTTATTCTTTGGCGAAGACAGAAAACCATTGAACATGATTCTTGATGACGGTGGAGATTTAACAAACATGGTTATCGATCGTTACCCTGAATTAGTTCCTGGAATTAAAGGTCTTTCTGAAGAAACTACAACTGGTGTTCACAGATTGTACGAAAGAGTAAAAGCGGGAACTTTACCAATGCCTGCAATCAACATTAACGATTCTGTTACTAAATCTAAATTTGATAACAAATACGGATGTAAAGAATCGGCTGTAGACGCTATTCGTCGTGCAACTGACTTAATGTTAGCTGGAAAAAGAGTGGTAGTTTGCGGATATGGTGACGTAGGAAAAGGAACTGCTGCTTCTTTTAGAGGTGCTGGTTCTATCGTAACAGTTACTGAAATCGATCCAATTTGTGCTTTACAAGCTGCAATGGACGGTTACGAAGTTAAAAAATTAGATACTGTAATTGGAAATGCTGACATCATCATTACAACTACTGGAAACAAAGATATCGTTGTGGGAAGCCACTTCGAAAAAATGAAAGACAAAACTGTTGTTTGTAACATTGGACACTTTGATAACGAAATTGACATGGCTTGGTTAAACAAAAACCACGGTGCTTCTAAAATCGAAATCAAACCTCAGGTTGACAAATATACTATCAACGGAAATGATATCATCATTTTAGCTGAAGGTCGTTTAGTAAACTTAGGTTGTGCTACAGGTCACCCAAGTTTTGTAATGTCTAACTCTTTCACCAACCAAACTTTGGCTCAAATCGAGTTATGGAATAACAGTGCTGCTTACAAAAACGAAGTGTACATGTTACCAAAACATTTAGATGAAAAAGTAGCTGCTTTACACTTGGCTAAATTAGGAGTTGAATTGGAAGTTTTACGTCCGGATCAGGCTGCTTACATTGGTGTGGAAGTTCAAGGACCATTCAAACCAGAATATTACAGATATTAGTATTAAGTTTTTAGTACTAAGTATTAAGATAGAACCCTTGCAGCAATGTGAGGGTTTTTTTATATATTTATATTTCAATACTTGAATCTATGAAAAAACTTACTCTACTCTTATTTTTAATTTGTTCCCAATTGTTTGGACAGAATATGTCTAAAGAAGAGTTTCAAAAAGATAGATTTAATTTAGGTATATCTTTCTTAACAAAAGGAGAAAATGAAAGAGCAATTAAATTGTTTAATCATGCTCTGCATATTATTACCGATAATAAATTAGGTCAAATTGCCTTTAAAAAATGCGACTCATTAAAACCTATTATTAGAAAAAAATTAAACCAAGACATAATCGGCAATTGGAAAAAAATACATAAAGGATCTAATTGGGGTATCCCGGACGAAAATGGTATAATTGGAGAAATGATTACAATAAATGAAAATGAAATTTTATTTTTCGAATTATATAAAAATGCAAAAGAATGGTGTTTAGTAAAAACAGAGCCCATTGTTTTTTGTAAAAAAGCAGAAGAAGGAAGCGAAATATACGATGTGACTTTCACGGAAATCACATTCAAAAACAAAGAAGTATGGCAATTTTATATTGAGGAAAAATCAGGTCTTCTAAAAACTTTTTTATTTGGACATGAATCAGACGATACTCTTTCTCAAATAATTTGTGGCGGTATTTCAGAAGAATATTTTAAACTAGAATAAAATAAGAAATTCATAGTCCAGCATCAACAATATTATTCATAAATATAAATTTTACACTTCTAATTAAACCTTTTTAATCATTTAGCATCTTACATTGACTTTAACCAATGTATTATGTATAAATATTTATCATTTTTGTTCTTATTGTGCTTTCCATTTTTTGCATCTGCTCAGGGTAGTTATATTTTAAAAGGAAAAGTACTCAACATCAACAATCAACTTCCTTTAGAATCAGCTACCGTATATGTTACAACAGTAAAAGACTCTACCGTTTTAGAATATACACTAACAGATAAAAATGGAGATTTCAATTTTGCAGTTAAAAAAAATGACAAACCTGTATTTCTGAAAGTTACCTATATGGGATTTGATACTTTCGCAGAAGAACAAAAAGGGATTACCTCAAATAAAGATTTCAACAACATTTACTTATCTGAATCAATAAACACACTTAACGAAGTTACTGTAAAAGGGGAAGATCCGCCTATTAGAATTAAAAACGACACTATAGAATTTAAAGCTTCCTTATTTAAAACACGCCCTGATGCTAACGTCGAAGCGCTCTTAAAACAACTTCCAGGAATAGAAGTGGATAGTGATGGAAAAATCACAGCCAATGGTAAAGAAGTAACACAGGTATTAGTAAACGGCAGACCTTTCTTTGGTCGTGACGGTCAAATGGCCTTAAAAAACCTACCTGCCGAAATTATCAACAAAGTTCAGGTTTCTGACTATAAAACCAAAAAAGAAGAATATTCCAAAGACCAGGCCGCATCCGACAATTCCAGCATAAACCTCACTATTGACGATGATAAGAACAAAGGTTTTTTTGGAAAGTTCCTTGCAGGCTATGGTTCGGATGAGCGATATGAGTCTAGCTTCATTGTAAACTCTTTTAATAATAACCGAAAAATAAGCATTTTAGGATCGGCTAATAATATCAATGCTCAGGGATTCTCTCAAGATGAAGTTTTTGATAATATGGGAGGCGGAAGAAACAACCGTGGAGGCAGTGTAAACAGAAGTCAGGCAAACGGAATTACAACCTCTAAATTAATCGGAGTTAATTATTCTGACGAATTAATTAAAGATTTTCAAACAAATGCTAATTATAATTTTTCGGAAGCAAACACTAAAAACGACAATCATTCTGATGCGACAGAATTAAGACCTGATGGAAATTCTTACCACACAGTTTCAAATTCAAAAACAAACAATAAAAATTCCAATAATTCTGCAAATGTTGAATTAGAATATAAAATTTCACCAACAATTCGTTTGTTTATTGCTCCAAAAATAAGTTCTTCAGTCTCTGAAAGCCATGCTGAAGGTGATACCAAGAGTGATAATTTAACTACTGGAAGGAAAGCCTATGATATTTTTTCAAATTCATCAAACAGAAATGAATCCAATACTTTCAGCAACGCCATCAACTTTAATAAATCTTTCGAAAAAAAAGCTAGAAATTTAAGTTTTGGATTTAACAATAACAATTCAAATTCTAATGCAAATAACTTTGTCGTATCAGGAACAAATTTTTACGATGGAGGCCCAGATGATTTGATCAAAGAAACAATATCAAGAAATCAAAACTCAAAAAACAAAAGTATTAGTGATTCTTATTCTGCTGAAATTGAATATACAGAACCAGTAACAGATTCCATTCGTTTCAAAATTGGAGTAGAATACAATTATCAAAACAACACTAACGACAATAAAACTTTTGACAATTCAGGAACGGAGGATGACCCTATCTACGATATTTTAAATATTAATCAAACAACTTACTTAAATTCGAAGCAAAATAGTATTGCTCCTAAAACTGGTATCCGCTTACTAAAAAACAATTTCACTATTGATCTTAATTCCTCTACTTCAATTTTACAATACGACAACTATGCGTTATTCAAAGGCGACCCAACTGAATTAAGCAAAAAATACGTATTACCAAACGGAAGTGCACAGATACGATATCGAGTAGATCGTTCTAAAAATTTTACATTTAGATACAACTACAACCAATCTTTACCATCTGCAAATCAGTTACTACCTATAGAAAACGTGTCAAATACCCTAAATACGGTAACCGGGAATCCAGATTTGACTCCTACAGAAACCCATAGTGCAAACATTAACTATCGAAATTTTGATTTCCGTACTCGTTCTGGATATAACTTATACCTTAATGCCAATTACAACAATAACGACATTATAAGAACATCCATTTATAATCCGGAAAACAATAGCCAAACATCCACTTATGCAAACATTTCAGGAAATTACTCATTTTCAGGAGGTGGTAGTTGGAATAAATCAATAAAACAAGAGTCTAATTTACTTCGATATGGAATCGCTTTAAACACAAGTTATTCTGTTGACAAAAATTCTACTAATAATATTTTATATAGTGGAGAATCATTTGGGTTTTCACCAAGAATTTATTTAAACTATGATTATGGCGAATTTTTCACCATAGCTCCTTCTTATAATTTTTCATACAGCCAAACTAAATACGACGTAAGTTCAATACGTTCCAGATCAAATTTAGTTCACAGACTGAACTTACAAACTACCAGCTACTGGCCAACTAATTGGATTTGGGGTAATGATTTTGGATACACATATAATTCTAATAATCCCGATTATTACTTATGGAACACAAGTTTATCTTATAGCTTCATGAACAAAACATTTGTTGCTAAAGTAAAAGTATACGACGTATTAAATCAAAACCAGAGTATCAGCAGAAACATATCCTCTACCGCAGTGACTGACGTTACAAATACGGTTTTGAAGAGATATACAATGTTTTCATTAACCTATAATATTAAAAACTTTGCAGGAAAAGCACCTAGCGGAAGAAATAGAACTATGGAAGGCATGAACCGCGGAGATCGCCCTGGTGGATTTGGTGGTGGTTTTGGTGGCGGTCGCCCTGGAATGATGGATTAATCAAACGTAATTATTAATTCAATTTAGACAACAAATCCCCTTGTTTTATTAAGCAAGGGGATTTGTTATTTAGGCCTAGCTCTGAAAAACGAATTCATTTCGACTTCCCTTAACCTAACAAAAAATCTTGACGGGAAAAATATTTCACGAAAACTCACAAAGCAAGCCACAGAGATACAGAAAATATTATTTTGAATAAAAATCTGCTTATATCTGCAAAATCTGCGTGCTATTTTCTATATTTTTTTCAATCTTAATCTATGATAATCCAACAAAATCCATTTTATCCGTGTTCCAATATTCATAACAGAACAAAACAAACACAAAAAACCCGTCCTGAATAAGAACGGGTTTAAAATAAATTGAGAAAATCAATTAAGCTTCTACTTCAAATGGAAGGATAGAAACATAAGATTTGTTATCTCTTTTCTTTTGGAACTTCACAATTCCGTCTACTTTTGCGTGTAGTGTGTGATCTTTACTGATGTAAACATTTTCACCTGGATTGTGTTTTGAACCTCTTTGTCTTACGATGATGTTCCCTGCGATAGCAGCTTGTCCACCAAAAATCTTAACACCTAAACGTTTCGATTCTGATTCTCTACCATTCTTAGAACTACCGACACCTTTCTTGTGAGCCATGATGTTTAAGTTTTAATATTGTTATTACTCTTGAGTATCTTCTTTTTTAGCTTTTGCTACTTTTTTCTTAGGAGCTTCAGCTGATTCTTCAGTTGCATCAACTGCTGCTTTTTTAGTAGCTGCTTTTTTAGCACCTGCCGCAGTAATACCCTCAATTACAATTTGAGTAAGATATTGTCTGTGACCATTTCTTTTTTTGTACCCTTTTCTTCTTTTCTTTTTGAAAACGATAACTTTGTCTCCTTTTAAGTGTTGTAACACTTTAGCTTCTACTGAAGCACCTTCTATAGCTGGGGCGCCTAAAGTTACATTTCCATTGTCATCTAACAAAAGAACTTTATCAAAAGAAACTTTTGATCCTTCTTCGTTAGCTAAACGGTGAACATAAACCTTTAAGTCTTTGCTTACTTTGAATTGTTGCCCTGCTATCTCTACGATTGCATACATACCAAATTGATTTATTGATTTTTAAGGATGCAAATATACAATTATTTTTTTACCACACAATCCTTAATTTTAAAAAAATAATTCCCCTTGCTTTTTGTTTATTCTCAAGGCTTTATAACCAAATTCAAAAACCATTTTTTGTGGTAAAAATGACTCAATCATACAATTGAAGCTAAAAAAAACTACTTTTGAAAAAAAACAATATTACACATTTAATATTGCAATCTTACTTTTACTAATCTTATATGAAAAAAACAATAATGGCAATTAGTTCTTCTCTTCTTCTGGGCGGCATAGCCACAGCCCAAAAAATTTCTTTTGAAGAATACGATTTAGACAATGGCCTTCATGTAATATTACATCAGGACAATAGCGCTCCCGTGGTGATTACTTCTGTAATGTACCATGTGGGCTCAAAAAATGAAAACCCAAACAAAACAGGTTTTGCTCATTTTTTTGAACACTTATTATTTGAAGGAACTCAAAACATCAAAAGAGGAGAATGGTTTAACATTGTTACCGCTAACGGCGGTGTAAACAACGCCAACACCTCTGACGACAGAACCTATTATTATGAAGTTTTTCCTTCTAACAATCTGGAATTAGCTTTATGGATGGAATCCGAAAGATTAATGCATCCTATTATTAACCAAGTTGGAGTTGACACTCAAAAGGAAGTTATCAAGGAAGAAAAGAATTCACGCTACGACAATCAACCTTATGGAAAAATAATAGAAGCCGTAAAGAAAAATCTTTTCATCAACCACCCTTACCGCTGGACAACCATTGGTTCTACCGAACATTTAAACTCAGCCAAACTGGAAGATTTCAAAGCTTTTAACGAAAAATTCTACATCCCTAATAATGCTGTCTTAGTTGTTGCAGGAGATTTTCAACAAAAACAAGCCAAAGAATGGATTCAAAACTATTTTGGACCAATTAAAAAAGGAGAAAAAATAGTTCGTGAAAATTTCACCGAAAAACCAATCACCGAAACTATCAAAGCCACTCACATCGATCCTAACATACAAATCCCGATGCTGGTAACTGCATACCGTACTCCTTCTATGAAAAACAGAGAAGCACGTGCTTTAGACTTTATATCATCCTACTTAAGTGACGGTAAAAGTTCCAAACTTTACAAAAAAATAGTAGACGACAAGAAAAAAGCCTTGCAAATTGGCGCAGTAGGATTTAACCAGGAAGACTATGGCATGTACATAATCTATGGTCTGCCAATGGCAGGATTCAACAATGAAGACTTATTAGGCGAAATTGACGAAGAAATTCTTAAAGTGCAAACCGATTTAATTTCTGAAAGAGATTATCAAAAAACACTAAATCAATTTGAAAATCAATATGTGAACGAAAACTCTAATGTAGAGGGAATTGCTGAAAATCTTGCCAAATACTATTTATTATTTGGTGACGTAAATTTAGTAAACAACGAAATTGAAATTTATCGTTCTATTACAAGAGAAGAAATCAGAGATGCTGCCAGAAAGTACCTCAACCCTAATCAGCGTTTGATTTTAGACTACATACCAACACCGCAAAAAAACGAAAATTAAGCTATTTTAACAATGAAAAAAATAAGCATATTATTCATCCTAATTATTGTTATCGCCAATATGCACGCACAAGAACGCAAACAACCACTTGCAGGAAAACCACCTGTTGTTAACATAAAAAAACCACTAAGCTTCACACTAGCTAACGGACTAAAAGTCATGGTGGTTGAAAACCATAAATTACCTAAAGTTACTTTTAACCTCACCATAGACAATCCACCATTTTTAGAAGGAAATAAAAAAGGAGTTGATGAACTATGCAGCAGTTTAATAGGTAACGGCAGCACTAAAATCTCTAAAGAAGACTTTAATGAAGAAGTAGATTTCATGGGAGCCAGTATGTCTTTTAGCTCAAGTAGCGCTTATGCCAGCTCACTTTCTAAATTCTCAAAAAGAACACTAGAACTTCTTTCATACGGCGCATTGGATCCAAAATTCTCTCAAGAAGAACTTGACAAAGAAAAAGCTAAAGCAACAGAAGGATTGCGCTCACAGGAAAAAAGCGTCTCTTCTATAGCCAGCAGAGTAGTCAATGCTCTTGCCTATGGTAAAAATCACCCTTCCGGAGAATTTACTACTGAAGAATCCATTGCTAATATTACATTAGAAGATGTCATCAGTAATTACAAAAGACGTTTTGTTCCTCAAAATGCTTATTTGGTAATTGTTGGCGATGTAAAATTCAACGAAATCAAACCAATTATAGAAAAACTTTTTGGTTCTTGGCAAAAAACAACCACTAACGATATCACCTATCCTGACCCAGAAAACGTAGCTTTGACTCAAATTAACTTCATTGATGTCCCAAATGCTGTTCAATCCGAAATTTCAGTGGTAAACACCTATAATTTAAAAATGAACCATAAGGATTTCTTTCCTGCGGTAATTGCCAGCTATATTTTAGGCGGAGGTTTTAACAGCTATCTCAATATGAATTTAAGAGAAGCTCACGGATGGACTTATGGTGCCAGCACAGGCATTGGAGCAGGGAAATACGTAACCAGTGTCCGCTCTTCTTCGGCTTTAAAAAACAATGTAACCGATAGTGCAACCGTAGAATTTATTAAAGAAATAAAAAGAATCCGAACCGAAAAAGTCGACACTCAAGCACTTGAAAATGCTAAGGCAGGATACATTGGCAGATTTGTAATGAAAGCCGAAAAACCGGAATCAGTTGCCCGATATGCTTTAAATACTGAAATCGAAGAACTTCCTGCTGATTTCTACGAAAATTACATTAAAAACGTAAATACTGTAAGCGCCGAAGATGTAATTGCAGCTGCCAATAAATATTTCCTGATTGAGAACAGCCGCATAATCATAGTAGGAAAAGGAAAAGACGTTATTCCTGGTTTAGAGAAACTCAATATTCCTATTTATTATTTTGATAAATATGGAAACCCTGTAGAAAAACCAACATTTCAATAAAGAAATAATTTAGATTTAAAATAGCCGCAGATTCGCAAAAATTATAACTCCGAATTTGCGGTAAAACAATTACTTCTTCGCGCTCAAATAAACACCAATAAGGATAATGAACGCACCAAAAAATTGAACGGGAGTCAATATTTCATTATCCAATAATCCCCAAAACAGCGCCACAACAGGAATTAAATAAGTTACCGATGCCGCAAAAACAGCCGAAGCAATGTGAATTAATTTAAAGAAAATAATATTGGCTATTCCCGTACCTAAAACTCCTAAAATCAGTATAAAACCAACCGCTTTTTGAGTTTTCACCAAATGAATTTGCTCCGGAAAACCTGAGAAAATCAGAATAAGAATCGCAGGAATCAACAGCACCACAAAATTCCCGGTCGTAATACTAATCGGACTCACATCTGACAAATGCTTCTTTATCAAATTCACATTGGTAGCATAACTAAAAGAAGCCATAATAATAAACAACGCATAATAGTAATTTTGCGAAGGATTATTTTGCGCACCATTATAAACTAAAAGCAAACTCCCCAAAAGACCAATAAGCAAACCTAAAAGTTGTTTTCGGCGAAAATCTACCCCAAAAAACAACACTCCAATTGCCAAAGCATTCAAAGGCGTCAAAGAATTCAAAATTGAAGTTACTGAACTATCTAACTCGGTTTGAGCTATCGCAAAGAGAAAAGCAGGAAAAAAAGTTCCGAAAAGAGCCGTTATAGCAATGTATTTCCATTTGAACTTTGGAATAAGTTTCAAACTTTTAAACCCAATAATTAAAAGGAAAAAAGAAGCAAAAATAATTCGCAATGAACCAAGCTGTATAGCCGACAGTCCAAGCAATCCTTTCTTTATTAAGATAAAAGAACTACCCCAAATTAAACAAAGAATAAAAAGATAAAACCACTTTAATTGTTTGGATTCCATATTATTTCCATTCCAATGTTTCCATCAAACGTTGCATATCATTTTTGATATAACTAGCTGCCGGCATGATGGAATCAAAATTAGGTTTTGCATAAAAATAAACCGAACCTGTTAAAAAATGTCTGGTGCTATCAGTGAGATAAAACTGTGAATTGGTGGCTGCATTTCCATCCACCTGATAAAACATACCATAGACTTTTTTCTCCGTGTTTAAATAAGGTTGCTCTAAAATATCATCGGCTTTGATAACGTGTTCAAAAGTCAGTTTTTGAGCATCTCGCAGCAACTTATTCAAATTGTTATTCACCGGTTTATAAGTCAAATAAATGGTTGCCTTCATCTTAGGATAGGTAATAGTAAAACCACAATCTTTTTCTCCTTTGATAATTGCCTTCGCATTCATCTCGAAAGCAAACGGACATTTATTTTCAAAATGCGCATATTCAGCCACCGGATAATCCAATCGCAAATAACCCGAAGGCTTTGGCAAAACTTCTTTTTTACAACTTGAAAACAACACTAAGCCCACAAAGACAAGCACTGCATAACAGTACTTCTTACAGGTATATTTTACATTAAACATTAATTGTTACTTTTATCTGTTTGATACGTTTTTTATCTACAACTTCAATAGTAAAGACATAATTCTCAAAGTTTATTTTTTGACCTTTGGCCGGGAAATTCCCCGAAATCTCTAAAATAAAACCTGCCAAGGTTTCTGCCTCTCCTTTTCTCTCTTCAAATAATCCTTCGTCGACATCCACAATACGATAAAAATCTTTCAAATTGATTTTTCCTTCAAAAAGAAAATTGCGTTCATCAATTTGTGAAAAATTAATATCCTCATCATCAAATTCATCACTAATATCTCCAACAATTTCTTCGATTACATCCTCTAAAGAAACCAATCCCGAAGTTCCGCCATACTCATCCACCACAATAGCCAAATGACTTTTCATAGACTGAAAATCTTTCAACAAATTGTCCAACTTTTTATTTTCGGGAACAAAAAACGGCTCTCTTATCAATATTGTCCAGTCAAAATCTTCTTTCTCTATATGAGGCAATAAATCTTTAATAAACAAAACTCCTTCAATCTGATCAATATTATCACGATAAACCGGAATTCGAGAATAGCCCTTATCTAAAATTTTAGGATAAACTTCCTGGAAAGATTCGGTGATTTCGAGCGCAAAAATATCAATTCTGGGACTCATAACCTGTTTTGTATCGGTATTTCCAAAAGAAACGATTCCTTCTAATATTTTTTGTTCATCAGTAGAAGTCTCATCAGTAGCGGTAAGTTCCAAAGCTTGCGACAATTGATCTACCGAAATATTTGTTTTTTGTTTTCCTAATTTATTATGCAAATATACCGTAGCCGATCGCATAGGAATACTTATTGGAGAAAGAAAATTATCCAAAAGTAAAATGGGATAAGCAACGCTTTTAGCAAATTTTACATTATTTCTACTGGCATAAACCTTTGGCATCACTTCACCAAAAAGCAATAAGAGAAATGTAACAACAATTACCTCTAATACAAATTTCAACAAAGGAGAAGTGATCGCTGCAAATAAATCAGAACCAATAAAAGAGAAAAGAATAACAACTCCTATATTAATAAAATTATTAGCTACAAGAAGTGTTGCTAAAAGCTTTTTGGGCTTTTGCAATAATTCGGAAAGAATTTTTCCTGTTGAAAGATTTTCCTGAAGGGTATCATCAAGATCTTTTTGTGAAAGCGAAAACAAGGCTACCTCGGCTCCGGAAACGACTGCTGAACAAAACAACAACACAAACATTCCGGCAAAGCCGAACAATAGATTCAAATCTACTGTATAAACAAAATTCAAACTGGGCTCCGGGTCCAAATTAAAAAAGATTAGTTAAACAATTAAAAAGGCAAATCATTAATAGGTAAGCCTTTATTTGGTGTATCAAAATTAGTGTTTTTTGAAGAATCAGGACTCTGAGATTGTTTGTTTTCAGTATCTTTTTTGGTTGTTAAAAAAGTAAATTCCGTCACTTGAATTTCAGTCGTATGTTTCATCGTTCCATCTTCTGCCTGCCACTGACGGGATTTAATCCTTCCTTCTACATAAATTTTATCTCCTTTTGACAAATATTTTTCACATATTTCAGCGGCCTTATTACGTACTACAAGATTATGCCATTCTGTTGAAACAATCTTTTCATTGGTCGTTTTGTTAATATACACTTCATTGGTTGCCAATTGAAATCTTCCGATACAATTACCTGCCTCAAAATAATGCATCTTAACATCATCACCCAGATGACCAATCAGCATAACCTTATTTAATGTTCCGTTCATAGCCCTAGAATATGATTACTAACCAAAGATACATTTTTTACGCATGATATTCTAGTCTGATTCAATAAAATTATGAATCACAATCGGGAAAGGATATTGCTTTAATTCCTCTTTGGTAATTCCATTATCAACCTTACCTTTTACATTGAGCTTCCAAAATTTAATATGCAAATGCTGATGGGACAATTTATGCACAATACTTTTTTCATTACAGGCACGCATACTTATAATAGGATTAACAAAAAAAGATTCTTGCTGAACAGCATTTGAAACAAATTCAAAATCTTCTTCTTTATCGGTTTCAATCAAAGGAAACTCATATAGATTATGCCAAATTCCCTTTGCTGTTCTTTTTTGAATCAAAGTTTTCTCATCAGCATCTGATAGCATAATATAATTAAAGTATCGATTTCTAACTTTAAGCTTCTTCAACTTAACCGGCAATTGATCGACTTTCTTTTTTTGCAAAGCTGCGCAGCTTTCGTTAAAAACACATTTTCCACAATCCGGATTTTTAGGCACACATTGCAAAGCACCAAACTCCATTATCGCCTGATTGAAAATTGCTGGCTTATCTTTTGGCATTAATTCGAAAGCTAATTCGGCAAATTCTTTTTTGGCAGAAGCCTGAGCAATATCTGTTTCAATGTCAAAATAACGAGCCACAACCCTGAAAACATTTCCGTCAACTACAGGAACAGCTTCATTATAAGAAAAGGAAGCAATAGCCGCAGCAGTATAATCGCCCACTCCTTTTAATTGTAATAAACCTTTATAAGAATCAGGAAAAACCCCGTTTAATTCGGTTGCTACATATTGAGCCGTTTTGTGCAAATTGCGGGCACGTGAATAATAACCCAATCCCTGCCATAATTTTAACACCTTTTCTTCATCGGCATTTGCCAGATCAAAAACCGTTGGAAAAGCATCAACAAAAGACAAAAAATAAGGCAATCCTTGAGCAACTCGCGTTTGTTGGAGCATAATTTCAGAGAGCCAAATCAGGTAAGGATTTACAGTATTTCGCCACGGCAAATCACGCTTGTTTTGTAAATACCACTTTATTAGTAAGTTATGAAAAATCATTATTAAATATTTGTTGACAAAAGTAAAAGTTTATGTAATTAAAATTTAATGAATTAGCTTGAATAATTGTTTTTTTAATTCATATATTTGCACACTCAAAAAAATTATTACAAAATAATAAATAAGGAAAGAAAATGACGAAAGCAGATATCGTAGCGAAAATTTCAGAAAAATTAGGTCTTGAAAAAGGTGATGTGCAAGCAACAGTAGAGACTTTTATGGAGGAAGTAAAAACTTCATTAGAAACTGGAGACAATGTATATTTAAGAGGTTTTGGTAGCTTTATCGTAAAGACAAGAGCTGAGAAAACAGGTAGAAATATCTCTAAAAACACTACAATTAAAATACCTGCACACAACATTCCTGCTTTCAAACCTGCAAAAGTATTTGTGGAAGGAGTAAAAACAAACAACGAAGCAAAATAATATTATTAATCATAAAATCTAAAAGATTATGCCAAGTGGTAAAAAAAGAAAAAGACATAAGGTAGCTACTCACAAACGTAAAAAAAGAGCGAGAGCTAACCGTCACAAAAAGAAAAAGTAGTTTTTAACTACTTTTTTCTTTTTAAACGTTCATTGAAATTTGGATTTCAGACTTCAGAATTTAGATTTCAGACCGCAGCATAAAACTGCTTTCTGCCCACTGAATACTGCTTACTGAATTCCTCCGGGTTAATACCTGTTCAAAATATTGTTTAATCCATCCTGACAATTCAGTTATAAGTGATAAGTTAAGAGTTAAGAGTTGCAAAAACTGAAAACTGAAAACCGAAAACTGAAAACTAAAAAGTTCGGATAAAAATTTACAAAGTGAATAAAGAATTAATCATTCGATCAAGTTCTGATTCCGTAGATTTTGCCTTATTAAAAGATGGAAAACTAATTGAATTACACAAAGAAGAAGAGACAAGCAACTTTCAGGTAGGCGATATTTTTATTGCCAAAATCAGAAAACCTGTTGCCGGACTTAACGCTGCTTTTGTAAATGTAGGTTTTGAAAAAGACGCTTTTTTACATTATCACGACTTAGGTCCTAATTTAACTTCCCAACTGAAATTCATAAAACTTGTAAGCGCAGGTAAAATAAAAGATTTCTCCCTAAAAAACTTTCAGTTTGAAAAAGAGATAGACAAAGACGGTACTATTACTGATGTAATCAATGCCAATCAATCTATCTTAGTACAAGTTGTAAAAGAACCAATATCAACCAAAGGACCAAGAATAAGCGCTGAGCTTTCTCTTGCCGGACGTTATATTGTATTAGTTCCTTTCTCTGATCGTGTTTCTATTTCTCAAAAAATAGAAGACAAAAAAGAAAAAGACCGACTTAAAAAACTGGTACAATCTATCAAACCTAAAGGATTTGGCGTTATTGTTCGCACAGTAGCCGAAGGCAAAAACACAGCCGAATTAGAAAAAGATTTGCAGAACCTGCTAAGCAGATGGTCTGCAATGTGTAAGAAATTACCAACTGCTCATCATCCCTCAAAAGTATTAGGTGAACTCAACAGAGCTTCCTCAATTCTTAGAGATGTTTTCAACGATACTTTTACCAGTATCCAAATAGATGATGAAGAGTTGTACCATCAAACCAAGGATTACTTGCAAGAAATTGCACCATCTAAACAATCAATTGTGAAGTTTTATCAATCAAACGACACGCCTATTTTCGAGAAATTTAATATAGAGAGACAAATCAAAACTTCTTTTGGAAAAACTGTTTCCATGAGTAAAGGAGCTTATCTTATCATCGAGCATACCGAAGCCTTACACGTTATTGACGTGAACAGCGGAAACCGTTCGAATAAAGCTACTAATCAGGAAGACACAGCCATGGAAGTCAATATGATTGCCGCAGCCGAAATAGCCAGACAATTACGTTTGCGCGATATGGGCGGTATCATAGTCGTAGATTTTATCGATATGTCTAATCCCGAAAATCGCAAAGTCCTGTTCGACTTCCTGAGGGAAGAAATGAGCGATGATAAAGCGAAACACAAAATCTTACCTCCTAGTAAATTTGGTTTAGTTCAAATTACCAGACAAAGAGTAAGACCGGAAAGAAATATTAAAACCAGAGAAGAAGATCCAAACAATGAAAATGGTGAAATTGAAGCGCCAATTTTAATCATTGATAAAATCAAAGCTGATCTGGAAAGAATTTTTAAAACCCACAAAAAAGTAGTACTCAATGTACATCCGTTTGTGGCTGCATACCTCAGCAAAGGTTTTCCATCATTACGTTCAAAATGGTTTTTTGAACATAAAAAATGGGTGAAAATTATACCACGTGACGCTTACACGTATTTAGAATATCATTTCTTTGACAATAAAGGAAATGCTATTAAAGAAGACTAAACAAAAAACCGTTTCGATTTATTTCGGAACGGTTTTTTTGTACATTTTATTTTCTTAAAAAAATTAAATTGCAGCCAACTTCATTACACGTCTTTTTCTTTGTAAAAAAATCACTGTAAACAGCACCCCACAAATCGACATAGTTACACCCACTAAATTAGGAGAAGCATAATTAAATCCTGCGATTAAAGGCAAACCACCAAGGAAAGCTCCTAAAGCATTACCAGTGTTAAAAGCAGCCTGTATTGCCGCCGATGCAATCATCTCGGCACCTACAGCCGTTTGTATCATTAAGGTCTGGATTGGCGCTGCTACTGCAAAAGCAATGCATCCTGTAGAAAAAACTAAAGCAAGACTGACATATTGATTAGCCGAAAAGAAAAACACCATCAACAAATCGACTACCATAATCAGAAGTAAAATAATAATTGTTTTTTCTGCCGAATAACGATCAGCCAACTTCCCACCTATAAAATTCCCTAAAACCATCCCCAGACCAGCTAGCATCATAATATAAGGAACGTCAGCACTAGCAAAACCTGATATTTCAGTCAACAAAGGCGCTATATAACTTATCCAGCAAAATAAACCTCCAGCACCAATAGCGGTTATAGAAATAACTAACCAAGCCTCAGCTTTCTTAAAAAACTGCAACTGCTTTTTCATCCCTTCTCTACTTCTAGCTTCTAAATTTGGCATCCAAAAATAAAGTGCGCTTACTGTTAAAGTTCCTACTATAGCAATAATTATAAATGTATAACGCCAAGAAAAATGATGTCCGATATAAGTTCCAAGCGGAACACCGAGAAGATTAGCAATCGTTAAACCTGCAAACATTACTGAAATTGCCTGAGCCTCTTTACCTTTATCAGCAAGACGACTCGCCACAACTGCGCCAACACCAAAAAATGCTCCATGTGGTAAACCCGATAACAATCGTACAGCAAAAAGAAATTCATAATTAGGAGCTACAATCGACAAGGAATTGAATGCCGTAATCATTGTTGCCAGAATTAAAAGCGTTTTTTTAGGTGGGTAATTACGAGTCATAATCACTAATAAAGGTGCACCTATAACCACTCCTAATGCATAAGCCGAAATTAAATATCCAGCAACAGGAATACTTATATCTAGATTTTTTGCAATATCAGGTAATATCCCCATCATTACAAATTCGGTAATCCCGATAGTTAAACCACCCAAAGCGAGTGAAAGCAAACTTTTTTTCATTTTAAAAACAATAAATTAGTAACCACAATACGATTAGTAAAACTTCGTATTTATTTGAGTTCACAAATTTACGCTATACCAACCCAAATAAATTGTAAATTTACAATACAAACTTGCAATTATAGACTATGAAAAAAGTTCAATTTGACACCTTGGAAATCGATGAATTTGAAGAAGACCAATTTCATCTTCCTAAACACAGTCACACCTATTATGAAATCATTTACATTATTAAGGGTAGTGGCATTCATCAATTGAATAAGAATTTGATTCCTTATCAAAGTGGAGATTTGTTTTTACTTTCAACTGATGATGAACATTATTTTGACATCAAAGAAACAACCCGATTTTTCTTTATCAAATTTACCGACACCTATTTTAATTCAAATAAAAAATTATCCTGTGATGAATTCCTACTGAACACCCCCGAGAATTTCATGCGTGATCAGTATCTCAAAGAAAACATCCTAAAGTTCAACTCCACAAATTCTATTATATTAAAAAATACTATAGACAACATTCGAGCTTACAACAGCGTTGCAACGATTTCTACTTCTCCAATTGTATTTTACCAAATCTTATCCATTTTTGGACTTATAAAAGAAAGCCTTCAACAGCAAAACATCAATACTACTGGTTCAGGAATTGACAATGAACAAATTATCTCTTATATCCACCAAAATATTTACAAACCAAAACTGGTACAAATAAAAACCATCGCAGAACATTTTAACATTTCCCAGAGTTATTTTGGGACTTATTTTAAACGCAATTTCTCCATAAGCTATCGAGATTACATTAACAAACTACGGACTCAATTGATAGAAAAACGAATACTAAATAAGCAATTATCAATGAAACAAATTGCATTTGAATTTGGTTTTACTGATGAAAGCCATCTTTCCAATTATTTTAAAAAACAACGAAATGTAAAGCCTAGTGCGGTAAAAAAAATACAACCTCGTAGTTAACATTCTAAGCACTTTAGTAACATTCAATTAATAATTTGATTTTGTTTTTACAAAACTGAGTTTACATTAAACAAACAACTGACTATTAGTTTTACAAAAAATTAATTTTTTGTAAAATGAATTCCTTTCTAAAAATAATTACACAAAATAGTTTCTTTTACAGCCTTAATTTGGCATTAGTTGCCATGGTTTCCTTTTTGCTATGCGCCTTTTCTCAGGCTGATGTTTTTATATGGCTGAATCAATTCCACAATACCCTTTTAAAAATCACTTTTGAAATTATCACTTTTCTGGGAGACGGCTGGTTCATTATTATTTCATCAGTACTATTACTTTTTATCAAAAAGCATCGAAAACTGGGATTCATCATACTGCTTTCATACATCAGTTCTGGAATTTTTGCCCAAATCATAAAAAACTTAATCGCTGCTCCAAGACCTAAAGTCTTTTTTGAACTCCATCATTACAAATACTACTTGGATACTTTTGCTTCAAGCCGAATTGGATTTAACAGTTTTCCATCAGGTCACACCGCTTCATTTTTTGCTTTTGCAACCGTTTTATCCAATTATTGTAAAAGAAGATACGTTTGTGCTTCACTGCTTTTCCTGAGCATTTTAGTAGGTTACTCCCGAATTTACCTTGCCCATCATTTTCTTATGGATGTATTTGTAGGTGCTTTGATAGGAGTTGCTTTTGGGTCTCTATCAGTAATTTGGTATAACAAAATCAGCGAAAGTGCTTTTGTAAAAAGAAAAATAGAATCTTTCAAAAATGGTTCACTCAACTTCCCAAATCCTAAACTTAGTCAGCAATAAATGGATTTTTTTAAATTCTTCAAATTTGGATTAGTCGGTTTTACGGGACTTATAATTGACTTTGGTATTACTTGGATTTGTAAAGAAAAATTAGGATTCAACAAATACTTGGCAAATGGTTTAGGCTTTTTATTTGGCGTAACCAATAATTATTTTCTCAACAAATACTTCACTTTCGAAAATCACAATTCTGAAATCGGGCTTCAATTTCTAAGTTTTCTAATTATTGCCATTATTGGATTTAGCCTAAATACCGGCTTTTTATATTCCTTACAAAAAAAGACAAAAATCAACTTTTACCTTTGTAAAATCATTGTAACAGCCATTGTTTTTATTTGGAATTTTGGAGCTAATTCTTTCTATACATTCAAAATATAATAATGCTTTTCAAAAACAAAATAGCAAGTATTATTCTACTCGCAACGCTCTTTCGTTGTATCATTGCTTGTTCTATTGGTCTGGGAAATGACGAAGTTTATTATGTGACTTATGCCCAACATTTACAATGGAATTATTTTGATCATCCGCCTTTAGTAGCATTATTAATTCGATTGACTACATTTAATTTAGCCTTTACCAATGAATTTTTCATCCGTTTAGGCCCCATTCTTTTGGCAGCAGCCAATACTTATTTGATTTACCAAATTGGCAAAAAAATCAAAGATGAACGAACTGGTCTTTTTGCTGCTTTGCTTTATAATTCTTCCATTTACAGCAGTATCATAGCGGGCGTATTTATTATGCCTGATGCACCTCAATTGTTTTTTTGGATGGTAAGCCTGTATTTATTAACAGCTATAATTACAAATAAAGAAAGTCAAACCAAATCTAATTTGCATTTGATTTTTTTCGGTTTAGCAACTGGATTGTGCGTAATGAGTAAAATACACGGAATTTTCTTGTGGTTGGGTTTTGGTCTTTATATTCTTATTTACAATCGAAAATTACTTTCCAACGGCTATTTATACGTATCGGTATTACTAACACTTTTGATTATCTCACCTATTCTGTTTTGGAATATCGAAAATGATTTTATCACCTATACTTTTCACAGTAATCGAGTAAGTATCAATCATGGAATGAATCCGAATAGTTTTATTCGGGAGTTTTTTGGCGGACTCGCTTACAACAATCCTATCAATTATTTTATAATTGTAACAACTCTAATTGCTTGTTGGAAAAACAAAATCAAGATTGATACAAATTACATTCGACTCTTACTTTTAATGAGTTTGCCCTTGATTGGTATTTTATTGTTTGTTTCCTTATTTCGAGACACCTTACCTCACTGGTCTGGCCCTGGATACACTGCCTTGATTTTACTATCAGCAACTTATTTATCTGATTTAAAAACCGACTCACTAGTACCTAAATTAGTACATTATGCAAACTACTTGATTATTGTAGTAAGTTGTATTGGAATTCTGTTCATTTCATTTTACCCAGGAACATTAGGAAAAACAAATGAGGAAAAATTAGGAAAAGGCGACGTTACCTTAGACATGTACGATTGGAGTTTTTTTAAAACTGAAGTTGAAAAAATAATTCAGCAAAATAAAGCAAAGGGGACAACCAATACCGAATTTATCATTAACAACAAATGGTTTCCGGCAGCACATATTGACAATTATATTGTCCAACCTTTACATCTTCATTTTATTGCCATTGGGAAACTGGAAGACATTCATACCTATCATTGGTTAAACCAATTGAGAAAACCCATTCAAAAAGGTGATGATGCTTACTACATTACTGTTTCGAATAATTTTAGTGATCCAAATGAAATCTATAAAGATGATTTTGCAAAGATAAATCCTCCTGTAATTATCAAACAATATCGTGGTGGCAAACCAGTGCGAAATATGCTGGTGTATTTGATGGAAGAATTTAAAAACTAGAGATTACTTTCTTCTTTCTACAAAAAAACGTTTCATCAAATCGGCAGCCTCATCAGCCATAACTCCTGAAACAACGGTGGTTTTAGGATGCAGTTTGGTTCCCATAGCCATAAAACCACGCTGCTCATCACGAGCTCCAAAAACAATTTTAGAAATCTGACTCCAGTACAAGGCTCCGGCACACATCTGGCAAGGCTCAAGAGTAACATACAGCGTACAATCTTTTAGATATTTTCCACCTAAATAATTAGCCGCAGCTGTGATGGATTGCATTTCTGCATGAGCGGTAACATCATTCAGAATTTCGGTTAAATTATGACTTCGGGCAATGATGGTATTATTAACCACAACAATAGCACCAACAGGAATTTCGCCTTTTTCAAAAGCCATTTCAGCTTCCTGCAAAGCCTTTTTCATAAAATATTCGTCGGTGAAAGGATTTATCATAAATCTCTTAAAGGGAATTGTTAAGTTGAAAAACAAAAATAGAAAACAAAAACCGTAAATTTGCATTTTAAAATTTTAATGAAAAGCAATTTACTCGAACATATCCATTCTCCTAAAGATTTACGTTTACTTAACGAAGCTCAACTTCCTGAGTTGGCACAGGAATTACGTGACTTTATTATCGATATTGTTTCAGTAAAAGAAGGTCATCTAGGAGCTAGTTTAGGAGTAGTCGAATTAACTATTGCTTTGCATTATATATTCAA
The DNA here is from genome assembly GCF_038289905.1 of Flavobacterium flavipallidum. Lineage (NCBI taxonomy): Bacteria > Pseudomonadati > Bacteroidota > Flavobacteriia > Flavobacteriales > Flavobacteriaceae > Flavobacterium > Flavobacterium flavipallidum. The sequence continues at coordinate 251,255 of NZ_JBBYHU010000001.1, forward strand.
CACTCCCGAAGACCAACTAATTTGGGATGTTGGCCATCAGGCTTACGGACACAAAATCCTCACCGGACGAAAAGAAATCTTCCACACTAACAGACAATTAAACGGAATTTCAGGCTTCCCTAAAAGAAGTGAAAGTGAATATGACGCTTTTGGTGTTGGCCATTCTTCTACTTCTATTTCGGCAGCTTTAGGAATGGCGATTGCTTCAAATATCAATGGCGATTTTGAAAAACAACATATTGCAGTAATCGGAGATGCTTCAATCGCTTCTGGTATGGCGTTTGAAGGACTAAATCATGCAGGAGTTACTAATGCCAATTTATTAGTAATTCTTAATGATAACGCCATCGGAATTGACCCAAGTGTAGGTGCTTTAAAAAAGTATCTCACAGCGGTAAAAGAAGGCAAAAACCCTAGACAGAACAACATGATTAAATCCCTGAATTTTAATTATTCAGGACCCATTGACGGCAATGATATTTTTGCTGTTTTGAAAGAATTAAAGCGTTTACAAAAAATCAAAGGACCTAAATTTCTTCATGTCATTACCACCAAAGGCAAGGGTTTGCAACAAGCTGAAGAAAATCAGGTGCAATACCATGCTCCGGGAAAATTTGATCCGTTAACAGGTGAAATCATCCCCAAATCAGAAGAAAATCTTCCGCCAAAATACCAGGATGTTTTTGGGCTTACTATATTAGATTTGGCACAAAAAAATCAAAAAATCGTTGGAATCACACCTGCAATGCCAACAGGAAGTTCCCTGAAATTCATGATGGACGCCATCCCTGAACGCGCATTTGATGTAGGTATTGCCGAACAACATGCTGTAACGCTGGCAGCCGGAATGGCAACTCAGGGAATGATTGTTTATTGCAACATCTACTCCACTTTTTTACAAAGAGCTTACGATCAAGTCATTCATGATGTGGCGTTACAAAACCTTCCCGTAATTTTTTGTTTAGACCGAGCCGGACTTGTTGGCGAGGATGGTGCAACACATCACGGTATTTTTGACATTGCTTATTTGCGTTGCATTCCTAATCTGATTATTTATGCGCCAGCCAATGAAATTGCACTACAAAATATACTTTACACCGCTCAACTGGGACTAAAAAATCCTATTGCTATCCGATATCCTCGCGGTCGTGGTAGCATTCCTAATTGGAAAAAAGAACATTTTGGTCATTACCAAAAAATCGAAATTGGAAAAGCAAACAGCATTAAAACTGGAACAGAAATAGCAGTTCTCTCTAACGGTACTATTGGCAATAATGTGAGTGCTGCATTATCAGAAATTGGGAATCCAGATGCTATAGCGCATTATGATTTTGCATTTATTAAACCATTAGACGAAAATCAATTAGAAGCTATTTTTGAAAAATTTAAAATCATCATCACAATTGAAGATGGCACAGTTATTGGTGGCTTTGGAAGTGAAATTCTGGAATTTGCTTCTCAAAAGAATTATCAAAATACGATAAAGACCTTGGGAATTCCGGATCTATTTATTGAACAAGGAACCATAAAAGAGTTACAACAACTTTGTAAAATAGATATTGATACACTAAAATCACTTTTTTTAAGTTATATAAACAAGTAATTACCAAAATCAAGATTCAATTTGATAATGAAAATAAAATATCACTACCTACTACTAATTGGATTTTTATTCCTGACTAATACAACTGTTTTTGCACAAGAAGTTAATGACTCTATTCAAAATGACACCCTAAAAAGAATTGTCCTTCCTGTTTTAAATGACAATTTTTATAGAAAACCCAAACCAGAAAAACTGAAATATAGTTTTGCCAGAATTGTAGCTGTACCAGCTATAGAAAAAAAAGCCCCTTCTTGTTGGACTAAGAAAAGTATACTTGGATTTGACATTTCAGAAATAGCATTTGTCAATTGGAGTGCCGGAGGAACTAACTCAGTTTCCGGATTATTAAAAGGAGATTTTAACAGAACCTACGAAAAAAAATTGGTTAAATGGGTAAACGAACTTAGTGTAAGATACGGAATGAACAAGCAAGATGGAATTGAAATCCGAAAAACTGATGATGCTTTCAGACTCAACTCAACTTTTGGATACCGAAAAGACAAAGAAAGCAATTGGTTTCATTCGGCTAAACTTAATTTCAACACCCAATTTACTAACGGTTACAGATATCCTGATAAACAAAATCCTATTTCAAGACTCTTTGCTCCAGCTTATATGTTTTTAGGAACTGGTGCAGAAAACAGTACCAAAGACAAAAGCCGTGTGATATACTTTTCTCCATTTACTTACAAAGCTACTTTTGTTTGGGATCAAACTCTCGCCGATAAAGGTTCTTTTGGGGTAGAAAAAGCCACTTATGATACTGAAGGAAACCTTTTGACTAAGGGTAAAAGAGCAAAAAATGAGCTTGGTATTCTTTTGACTAACAATTACAAAAAAGAAATCGCTAAAAATGTAGTTTTTGTTAATACACTAAGTTTATACTCGGATTATCTTAACAACTTTGGAAATGTTGATGTTGATTGTGATCTAGCCTTAAATTTGGTTGTAAACCAATACGTAAAAGCAAACATAGGGGCTCGTATTATTTATGATGACGATATAAAAAACAAAACCGAAGTTGATGGAGTAACAGTAAACGAAGGCCCAAAAACCCAAATCAAACAAGTTTTGGGCGTTGGACTTACTTATGCTTTTAAATAATTAACGTTTTTTTCGACCGTTTATAGTCTCATAAATTTCAAGAGCGTTTCCATCTGTAAGCAAGGAAACATAATGGCAAATATGTAATAAACGATCGTATAAATTTTCTTTTTCTAAATGATGTTTTTCTGGTAATAATTTCAGGATTAATTTATCGTAATTAGAATCGTTTCCGTTGAATTTATTATCATAGGCCGTAATGAATTTATCCAGCAAAGTTTGAATGATTTGGTAACCTACTAATTCTTTTTCAATCACCTCTCGGCTTTGGTAAATTTTATCAATACTGATTTTGATAATATCATCCATTTGCGCTTTGTACTTACTCTTATCCATCAAAGCAAATGGAAATTTTCCCTGCAAAATAGTTTCTTCATTTTCTACAAATACTTTAACTGCATCATTAATCAAACTGCTAATGGCTAAAGCACGCAAATAACTGATACGATCTTCCTTAGTTTCTAAAGTCTTGTATTTTGAAGTATTAATACTGTCTTTTACTAATTTAATCAGGTATTCCAAAGCAAAATCTTCAGAGACCAAACCTAAATTGATTCCGTCTTCAAAATCAATAATGGTATAACAAATATCATCGGCAGCTTCTACCAAATACGCCAAAGGATGTCTCTCAAAACCGATATTATCCCCTGATTTATTTGGAATCAAGCCCATATCCTGAGCCGCTTCCTGAAAGAATTTCTTGTCTGCCTGAAAGAAACCGTATTTTTTATCCGAAATATTACGTGTTGGTTTTTTGGGCAAACTTTCCTTTGGATATTTCATAAAAGCGCCCAAAGTAGCATAAGAAATTCGCAATCCTCCTTCGATTCCGGGACGACTGGAAGTCATCACCGAAAAACCATTAGCATTTCCTTCAAAATCAATTAAATCCTGCCATTGTTTTGGGGTTAAAAAGGCTTTGTATTTAGCACCTGCTCCTTTTGAAAAATATTCGCCGATGGCTTTTTCTCCTGAATGTCCAAAAGGTGGATTTCCAATATCATGTGCTAAAGACGCCGCTGCTACAATAGCACCAAAATCATTCATATGAAAACCGTGAACTTCTTTTAAATAAGGATATTTTTCGATAATTTTTTTCCCAACCAAACGCCCTAAAGAGCGCCCAACAACCGAAACCTCTAAACTGTGCGTCAATCGAGTGTGCACAAAATCAGTTTTCGAGAGTGGAATCACCTGTGTTTTATCCTGTAAACTTCTAAAAGCAGCCGAAAATATAATTCGGTCATAATCCACTTCAAATCCCAAACGGGTATCATCCTGCTCAATTCTTAGTCTTTTACTTGTGTCGCCTTGTCGTTTTAAAGATAATAGTTGTTCCCAGTTCATAGCTGATTTTAGATTGCAAATTTAAAATCTCAAAAATACATTTTATTTTAGGATTTTATAAGACAAAAACACGTTACACGAAAGAACCTAAAAAAGCTTTAATTGAAATAGTCAAAGCAGCTCAAACAATGCATGTAGCGAATGATAATTTAATAATTGACCAATGTTTTTTTACAAGAAAGCCCTGATTGATTGTATTCAACCAGGGCTTCTTCCTTTTAAAACAAATAAAAACTAAATAATATAACCAATTAAAGTGTCGCTGCTCCACCATCTAAGAGCAACTCACCACCAATCATAAATTTCGAATCGTCAGAAGCCAAATAAAGGAATCCAGCAGCCATTTCTTCTGAAGTTCCCAAACGTTTAGCCGGTATTCCTGATGCAAAATGTGTTTTTGTTCCATGAGCTTCTTCTTCAGATGCTCCACCTCTTGAAAATATTGGTGTATCGATTGGCCCAGGCGAAAGTACATTCACACGGATATTTCTATCTAACAATTCAGCCGATAATGTTCGGGCTAGAGAACGAACAGCTGCTTTTGAAGCCGAATAAGCGGCTGTAGTTGCAAAACCTTTATGTGCCACTGTTGAAGCTGTAATAATAATTGAACTTCCATCATTCAAATAAGGCAAGGCTTTTTGAATACTAAAGAAAACTCCTTTAAAATTAATATCGCTGGTTTGATCAAACATTTCTTCAGTGAAATCTGCTAATGGAGCAGCAATAAAAACTCCTGCATTAACCACCAAAACATCAATTTTTCCAAAAGTATCCTTCACTGTTTTATAAGTCCTGTCGATGTTATTGATATCCGAAACATCACTAACTAATCCGATAGAAGCATTACCAATTTCAAAAACAGCTTCATCAATTGTAGCTTTGTTTCTTCCTGTAATAGCAACTTTTGCACCTTCTTCTGCAAACACTTTAGCAGTTGCCAATCCTATTCCGCTGTTTCCTCCTGTGACAACAGCTACTTTATTTTCTAATTTTTTCATTATTTCTTATTTATAGTTTAATTATCCCAAGTATTTAAATATCTAAATATTTCGATATTTTGAATCAAAAAAAAGCTAAAGCGTAAAATTGCTAATATATTTAGCATAAGCCTCGCAAACTTCTTTGTTTACAACAAATTTTAAATTACGTCCATCTTTATCAGCAATTAACAAATCAGCTTCAATCAATTGCTTTATATGATGAGACATAGTTGACTGGGCCAAATGAAACTCGGCAGAAACATCACAACATTGAACGCAACTCTCACTTTGGCTAACGATCTTCATTATCTTTAGACGATAAGGATCCCCCAGCGCTTTTGAGATTTTTTCAACTTGTTTTATGTTCAATTCAGCAATCATAGGACAAAAGTAAAATATATTTTTAATATATCGAAATATTTCGATATTTAATTTAAATTTGCATTCAACTAATTGTAGTTACTCTTTTTACTTAAAAAAAACCGATGAAAGTCTTATTTAGTTATATCAAAACCCACAAGACCCTTTTATATATAGCATTATTTTTAGCAGCAGTAAACCAATGCTTTTCATTATATGATTCCATAATCATTGGAAAACTGCTGAACGAATGCGGTGTTGGAGTTGCTAACTTCAATCATAATGAAACTAACTTTATTAAAGCCGTATCAGGTTGGTTACTATTATCCTTAGGAGCTGCCATGGCTTCCAGAATTGCTAAAAACTTTCAGGATTATTTTACCAACATTATCATTCAACGTACCGGCGCCCAAATGTATACCGACGGAATTCAAAAAGCTTTGCAATTGCCTTTTCAAGACTTCGAAGATCAACGCAGTGGTGAAACTTTAGGAAAACTCCAAAAAGTAAAAGTAGATTGCGAAAAATTCATCACCTTATCCATTTCTTTAATATTCCAATCGATTGTAGGGATTGTATTTGTGGTGGTTTATGCCGTAAGTATTCATTGGCTTTTAGGACCAATATTTCTAGTAACTGTTCCAATTGTTGCATATGTAAGTTCATTTTTAGGTAAAAAAATCAAAAAAATATCCAAAGAAATTCTAGGCGAAACTACTGCTTTGGCAGGAGCGACAACCGAATCTTTACGCAATATTGAATTAGTAAAAAGCTTAGGATTGACCGATCAGGAAATTAACCGATTGAATGCTACAACTATCAAAATTTTAGGTTTGGAACTTAAAAAAGTACGTTTTATCCGTTCGTTAAGTTTCATTCAGGGAACAACCGTTCATTTTATGAGAACCTGTTTAGTATTTTCATTATATATGTTCATTTTCAATGACATCATAAAACCGGGAGATTTAATTACGTTAATGTTCTTTTCATTTTTCTTATTCAACCCTTTACAGGAATTGGGAAATGTTATTGCCACTTTTAACGAAACCAAGGCATCAATGGATAATTTTGCCGAATTGATGAACGCCAAAATAGAAAAAACACCTAAAAACCCTAAAACCTTAGGTGAAATCAATCATTTGAGTTTTCAAAATATAAGTTTCAAACACAAAACTGCCAAAGGTTACGCCGTCAAAAACATTTCATTTGAAGCCAATGTAGGCGAAACCATTGCTTTTGTTGGACCATCCGGAAGCGGAAAAACTACTTTGGTAAAAATGTTAGTTGGTTTGTACAATCCAGCAGAAGGAGCTATCTTTTACAATGAAAAAAATTCTAAAGAAATTGACCTTAACGAATTAAGACAACAATTAGGATTTGTGACTCAAGATGCACAATTATTTTCCGGAACGATAAAAGACAATTTACTTTTTGTTAAACCGGATGCAACAGATGAAGAAATCAATGATGTTTTACAAAAATCAGCCTGCCAAAATTTATTGAAACGTGCCGAGAATGGTATTTACACCACCATTGGCGAAGGCGGAATAAAAGTTTCTGGTGGAGAAAAACAACGTTTATCCATTGCGAGAGCCTTACTCAGAAATCCACATTTATTATTGTTTGACGAAGCAACCTCAGCACTGGATTCGATTACCGAAGAAGAAATCACCAAAACCATTCGAAGTATTTCATCCAAAAAAGATCAAATTACGGTACTAATTGCGCATCGCTTATCCACAATTATGCACGCCGATAAAATCTTTGTGTTGGAACAGGGACAAATTATCGAGCAAGGGAAACACGAGGATTTATTAAACGAAAAAGGACTGTATTACGCCATGTGGAGACAGCAAATTGGGGAGAGAAAATAATTTTAACGCTACCTTTTTAAGCATTCACTACATCAACTGTTGCATTAAAATGCTTGCGTTTTTTAGTGAGCTTACGTTTTTTTACTACATAGGTTTCAGACAAAGTATCATGCCAACCCCTTGGAAATTCTTTCAGGAAAGTAAAAACTTCAAAAGGAATAAATCGGCAACAAGTTCTAATAAACAAACGCTTTACCGAAGGTTTTGTTCCATCAATATTGACCACTATAGTATGGGTAATTAACTTGGCAAACGTTCTGGAAAAATAAGCTTCAGTGAGGTAATAATATAAAAAAGCGACTATTACAGAATAAAAACCTATTTCTGACCTACTAAGATTTTCGGTCCAATTAGAAAGTTCAAAATTATTAGCTGACAAAGCCACTAAAATAACAGTAGTTCCTAAACTTAGAACGATGATATAAATAAACATCAAATCGATACAAAGATTAAGAAAACGCTGGAATTGGCTTGCGTATAATTCTTCTGTTATTGTGAATTCTTCTGTTTTCATGACTATAAATTTAGTGTTAAACAAGAACCTCAAACAAAATTAACTTACTCAAATTTAACGAATTATACTCAAAAAAGATATCAAAACGAATTAAAATATTTGATATACAACAAAAAAACAGCCATTGCAAGGATGACTGTTTTTATGAAAACAGATAATCAATTTTACAATCCTAATCTTTTTGACCAATTTTTAGGAGAACGTGAAGTATGAAAAATACCAATAACGATAATTTCTTTTTTTTGGAAACTATAATGAATTCCATAAGGAAATCTAGAAATATACCTCACTTTGATATTTTTATATCTTTTTTGATAAGCCTCCGGGTTTCTCAAAATAGTATCAATTCCGGCTTCTAAACAAAGTTCAAAATCATAAGAAAGACCTATTCTTTGTTCTTCATACCAAAGGACAATGTCTTCAATATCAAACAATGCTTCTTTAGTAAAACGAATCTTATACACTACGTATAGCCTTCAGGTGGTTTTTTACTTCTTCCCAAGTATATAATTCCGTTTTTCCTTCTTCTAAATTTTGAATTCGAATATCTAATTCTCTTTTTACTTCTTCAGAAATTTCTAAATCATTTTTAGAAACACTATCCCACAATTGTTCGGCAAGAACAATCTTTTCAGCATCACTGTATTTAGACAAATTTTTAAGTTTCATAGCTTAATGATTTAGTTTTAACTACTACAAATTTAAGCAATTATAATTTTGAAACGAATAATTAACAACCTTATTAAAACAAAAAACAGCCATCGCAAGGATGACTGTTTTCTTAACTATTTTGAATTAATAATTAATTCATATTAAGATCCACACATTTCACAATCCTCAGGACCACCTGCTTGTGCTTTAAGAATCATTGCTTTGTATTCGTTGATATCAATAGAATCCGTTTTTACTTCTTCAGCAACAGCAGCAACGGGTTGTTCCTTTTTGTCATTATTCAACGTAAACTTAATCGCATCTACTGCCGATTTCGTTCTTAAATAATACATACCTGTTTTTAATCCTGATTGCCAAGCGTAGAAATGCATCGAAGTTAATTTGGCATAATTAGCATCTTGCATAAACAAGTTCAATGATTGTGACTGATCAATAAAATAACCTCTTTGACGAGACATATCAATAATATCTTTCATTGACATTTCCCAAACGGTTTTATACAAATCTTTCAAGTCTTGAGGAATGATATCGATGTTTTGAACAGAACCATTATGACGCATAATTTCCTGTTTCAAACTTTCGGTCCACAATCCACGCTCTACTAAATCGTGCAATAAGTGTTTGTTTACCACGATAAACTCCCCAGATAATACACGACGTGTATAAATATTGGATGTATATGGTTCGAATGCTTCGTTGTTACCTAAAATTTGAGAAGTAGAAGCTGTAGGCATTGGTGCAACTAATAAAGAGTTACGCACACCGTGCTCCATTACTTCTTTTCTTAAGGATGCCCAATCCCAACGACCGGATAATTCTTCATCTTTTAATCCCCAAAGATTATGTTGGAATTCTCCTTGTGAAATAGGTGAACCTTCGTAAGTTGAATATGGCCCTTCTTCTTTTGCCATTTCCATAGAAGCAGTAACGGCTGCGAAGTATAAAGTTTCGAAAATTTCCTGATTTAATTTCTTAGCAGCATCACTTGTAAACGGCATACGCAACATGATGAAAGCATCTGCTAATCCCTGAACTCCTAAACCTACCGGACGGTGACGTAAGTTAGAATTCTCAGCTTCCGGAACCGGATAATAATTTCTGTCAATTACTTTATTCAAGTTTCTTGTTACACGTTTAGTAACATTGTATAAAGCTTCATGGTTAAATTCACCATTTTCCACAAACATTGGCAATGAAAGTGAAGCCAGATTACAAACTGCAATTTCATCCTTAGAAGTGTACTCCATAATCTCAGTACACAAGTTAGAAGAACGAATAACTCCTAAATTCTTTTGGTTTGATTTACGGTTAACAGCATCTTTGTATAACATGTAAGGAGTTCCGGTCTCGATTTGAGATTCCAAGATTTTCTCCCATAATTCACGCGCCCTGATGGTTTTTCTACCTTTTCCTTTAGCCTCATAATCGGTATATAAAGCTTCAAATTCTTCTCCGTATACATCATATAAACCAGGACATTCGTTAGGACACATCAAAGTCCACTGTCCATCTTCCTGTACACGTTTCATGAATAAATCCGAAGTCCACATCGCAAAGAATAAATCTCTTGCACGCATTTCTTCTTTTCCGGTATTCTTTTTCAAATCTAAGAACTCGAAGATATCAGCATGCCATGTTTCGATATAAATCGCGAAACTTCCTTTACGCTTCCCTCCACCTTGATCTACATAACGAGCCGTATCATTAAATACTCTCAACATTGGAACAATTCCGTTAGAAGTTCCGTTAGTACCACGAATATAGGAACCGGTAGCACGAACGTTGTGAATTGAAAGTCCAATTCCTCCCGCTGATTGAGAGATTTTAGCCGTTTGTTTTAAAGTATCATAAATTCCGTCAATACTATCATCCTGCATTGCCAAAAGGAAACAAGAAGACATTTGCGGTTTTGGAGTACCTGCGTTGAATAATGTTGGCGTTGCATGTGTAAAGAACTTTTTAGACATTAAGTCATAGGTTTCTAAAACTGACTGCAAATCATCTAAGTGAATCCCAACAGCAACACGCATTAACATATGTTGTGGTCTTTCAACAATTTTACCGTTTATTTTTAATAAATAAGAACGCTCTAATGTTTTGAAACCAAAATAATCGTAATTAAAATCTCTGTTATAAATAATATGAGAATCTAAAAAAGCTGAATTTTCTTGAATAACCTTAAAAACCTCATCAGAAATTAACGGCGCTTTTTGTCCATTTCTTGGGTTTACATAATGATACATTTCAGTCATTGTCTCAGAAAATGACTTTTTAGTATTTGAATGTAAGTTTGAAATAGCAATTCTAGCCGCTAACAAAGCATAATCCGGATGCGCAATAGTCATCGAAGCAGCAGTCTCAGCCGCTAAATTATCTAACTCTGACGTAGAAACCCCATCATACAATCCTTCAATCACGCGCATGGCTACCTTTACAGCATCCACTAAATCATTTAAGCCATAGCACAGTTTTTTAATTCTTTCTGTGATCTTGTCGAACATTACCGGCTCTTTTTGGCCGTTCCTTTTTACTACGTACATAAGTTTTGGGTTTTAAAAAAACAAAGAATCCCTTCTCTGTTTTTGGGTTATTTGTAATCTTTTTTGTCTTTAAGACACTAAAGCCAAAAGCCTTAGTTATTTTGAGTTTGTCCTAGCCAACGACTAAACAAACATTGTATTCATTATTTAGAAATCAGCGTCGAATGAAATTTCCTGAGCATCAGAATCATTAGCTTTTCCACTGTTTAATACTCCTGCTTTTTGATATTCGGATACTTTTTTCTCAAAGAAATTGGTTTTTCCCTGAAGCGAAATCATATCCATGAAATCGAATGGATTAGCCGTATTATAAACTCTTTCACAACCTAATTCCACTAATAATCTATCCGTAACAAACTCTAAATATTGCGTCATCAAACCGGCATTCATTCCAATCAAACTTACAGGAAGCGACTCGGTGATAAACTCTCTTTCAATATCTAATGCATTTACGATAATTTCTTTAATTCTTTCTTTCGGAACTTTGTTCACCAAGTGGTGATTGTGTAAATGCACTGCAAAGTCACAGTGAACTCCTTCGTCACGAGAAATCAATTCGTTAGAAAAAGTCAATCCTGGCATTAAACCTCGTTTTTTCAACCAATAAATAGAACAGAAAGCTCCAGAAAAGAAGATTCCTTCTACAGCAGCAAAAGCAATTAATCTTTCAGCAAAAGAATCAGATTCGATCCATTTTAAAGCCCAATCTGCTTTTTTTCTAATAGCTGGAAAAACATCTAAAGCATTAAACAACTCATCTTTCTCTTTTTCGTCTTTTACATAAGTATCAATCAAAAGGGAATAGGTTTCACTATGAATATTTTCCATCATGATTTGGAAACCATAGAAAAATTTCGCCTCAGCATATTGTACCTCGTTAACAAAATTCTCGGCTAAATTTTCGTTTACAATTCCGTCAGAAGCAGCGAAGAAAGCTAAAATATGTTTGATAAAATATTTCTCATCCGAATTTAGCTTATTGTTCCAATCGTGTAAGTCCTGAGACAAATCAATCTCTTCGGCAGTCCAAAAACTTGCCTCCATTTTTTTATACCATTCCCAAATATCATGGTGTTTAATTGGAAATATTACGAAACGATTTTTATTCTCTTGTAAAATGGGTTCAATTTGCGACATTGTAATTCTATTTTTAATGAGATTGTAAGGATAGTTTTTTGCTTTTTGAAGCATTACAAAGATTATGAAATATTGCGGCAATTAAAAGCCAAACTTATTCACAATAACCCCTAGTTTTTAACAAAGACAGAAAACACTACTAAATCCTAATTAAAAAATAAAACACTACATATCAACGGTTTAAAAATCCGAAAACGTTATAAAATGCCGTAGAATATAGGATTTATAAAATAGAAAACAAGAAAAAAAACACTTTATTTAACTCTTTTATTCCAATCAAAAAAGTCAAAAAAAAAGTTGTCAACATAAAAACCCGAATCGTTAATAATTTTAAACCGATATTAACAAATTATATGTAGATATGTATTACTTTTGAAGAGCAAAAAACCGACATATGTTTTTACACACATCGGTCTTTGAATTATTCTATCTTTCGATAAATAATTTCACTACATCAATAATCAGGTGACCAAATCCAACAATTGACGGAGTGACTTTCCAAAATTTGAGCCAAAGACTTTCTGGGTCCGTAGGCTCTTTTTTATTTAAAATCATATTACAAAGATTACTAAATATTATGGCAATTAAAAGCCAAACTTATTCACAATAACCCCTAGTTTTTAACAAAGACAGAAAAGACTACTAAACCCTAATTAAAAAATAAAACACTATATATCAATACTTTAAAAATAGACATACGGTATAATATACTATAGAATATAGGATTTATAAAATAGAAAACAAGAAAAAAATAGTTTATTTTGACTTCACTTTTTTCCATTCACGAGCCACTTCTTCCAGCTCTAAATACCAATCTTCACCAAACCTTCTAATCAAAGCTTCTTTCACAAATTTATACACCGGCACCTCTAATTCTTTACCTAAAGTACAGGCATCATCACAAATATCCCATTTGTCGTAATTCACAGCTGCGAACTCTGTAAAATCTTTAACTCGGATTGGATACAAATGACAGGAAACCGGTTTTTTCCAATCAACAATCCCCTGATTATAGGCTTGTTCAATACCGCAGAGCGCTGTTTTTCCATCAAAAATCACATAAGCACAATCCTTATTATCGATTAATGTCGTTTCAAGATCACCATCTGTACCTTTGACCCAAGTCCCCTGAGTTTCTATAGCAGCAATCCCTTCTTTACGCAGAAAAGGCTTTACTTTAGGATAAATCTCTTCCAAAATTTTAGTTTCTTCTTCACTTAAAGGCGCACCAGCATCTCCATCAATACAACATGCTCCATGGCAAGCCGATAAATTACACACAAATTCCTTCTCTAAAATATCCTCTGAAACGATTGTTTTCCCTAATTGAAACATAACTTTTAAACACTATTGTTATAAGCTACAAAGGTAACCAATCTCTATTAAACTAAAGAAAGATAATTCTACAGCTGCAGCAATATTAATAACACTAAAAAAACCAACCTAAAACATCGAAATAATAAGCAATTAACTATTTTTACACAACAATTTAAAACAGACACCAACTTCTATTGCTATAACAAAATCTAAAAAGCATGCTATTAATTAGTCTAAAAGAAATCATCACTGTAGGAATGGTTCTTTTTGCCGTTATTGACATTGTAGGTTCCATCCCTATTATTGTAGACCTTAGAAAAAAACACGGACATATCGAGTCAGAAAAGGCTGCTTTAGTAGCGGGAATTATTATGCTTGTTTTCCTCTTTATTGGTGAAGACTTTTTAAGCATCATAGGCATCGATGTCCATTCATTTGCGGTAGCAGGATCGTTTGTGCTTTTTTTCATTGCTTTAGAAATGATACTCGGCATACGTATTTATAAAGATGAAGAAGCTAACTCTGCTTCTATTGTTCCTTTAGCATTTCCGCTGATTGCGGGAGCAGGAACCATGACCACCTTACTTTCTTTACGTTCACAATACCACACTGTAAATATTGTTATCGCTATAATCCTAAACATCATTTTAGTATACATTGTCCTAAAATCATCTTCAAAAATTGAAAAACTATTAGGAAAAAATGGACTTGACGTGGTACGTAAAGCTTTTGGGGTAGTACTACTAGCTATCGCTGTTAAATTATTTGCCTCTAATGTTAAAGGACTATTTCTCTAAACTATTTTTTTATAATTTTACACCCTAAATTAACTTGTAGAACACAACCAGTAGTAAAAACCAATATCCACTTTATCAAATAGATATTTAGCTACAAGTCAAAACAAATACCATGAAAATTTTCACTAACATATTAGTATTTTTAGCTGCAGCACTTATTATTTTCAACATTACTCAATTAGATTTCAACAATCTGTTTGGAGGAGACAACGCAGTTGCCTTTATTGGAATTGCTGCTTCTTGTTGCGCCATCCTGATTCTAATTATTTTTAGAATGTCTAAAAAAATAGAAGATAAAATGAACGACAAACTATAGTTATATGTTTGACGTTTTAATCATTGGAGGTGGTGTTTCCGGCATGTCATGTGCATTAGTACTTGGCTCAGCCAAAAACAAAAAATTTGTTACCGATAAAAAAATCGGGATTTTTTCACACCAAAAGTCATCTTCACTTCAGGATGCTCTTTTTAATAATGCCTATGGAATTCCTGCTGGCAAACTTGGATCAGAATTACTTAGTGAAAGCATCGCACACTTAGATCAAACTTACCCTCATATTACACAAATTCAAAACGAAAAAGTATTCCGTATTGAAGGAGAAGCACCTAATTTGACTGTTATCACTAACAAAAATAGCTACCAAACCAAAGCTGTTGTAGTAGGTATTGGCTCAGCCAACACTTTTGCTATTGATGGACTAATGCAATACGTCATACCGCATCAAAAAGCACTTCCTGAAAAACAAAGAATTCAATTAAAAAATACAGATCATCTAGTAACTGAAGGGATTTATGTCATTGGGACTTTAGCAGGATGGAGAAGCCAATTAGCCATTGCTGCCGGAAGTGGAGCAGCCGTTGCCACTGATATTCTTACTTTATGGAATAACGGAGTACAAACTCACGCGCACGACAGCATTAGATAAAAATATCTACAAAAAAAACCATTAAGAAATTAAGTTTATTAAGCGTTGCAGCTAAACTTTCTTAATTTCTTAATGGTTTTAAAATTTACACCTATTTTTTATTTAAAACCCTCTTAATCATCACGTCATCCTTTAACAAAATGTCATAAAAAGCCTTTTCACCGTACAATTGTTTCACAAATTCAGCATTTAAATATCTTTTAACAACCAGTTTACCCTTTTTCAACTGAACCCCCTGTATATGCTTAGACAAAAAAGTATCAAACGCATTAAAATAGTCATCGGTAACATTCATTTTATTTAAAAATTGACCTAAAGTAAGCGCCTTGAATGTGTTTCTTTTTTTATCCAATTGTTCAAAAACAAAATTACCTACAACTCCAGATTCCATTAAGTATAAGGTGGCCTCATCAGCATCAGGAAACTCAATGGGCACAAAAATATCCGGAACAATTCCACCGCCGCCGTAAACAATCTTTCCCTTTGGCGTTTTAAATTTCAAGCTATCATCAACTTCAATACATTCTTTATCGTATAATTCACCGTTTTTAAATCGGGCTTCAGATTCTTTAAAATATTGCTCTTCCCCTTTTACATAGGGTTTTTGAATTGACCTACCAGTAGGAGTATAATAGCGCGCAACCGTTAATCGTACTGCTGAACCATCCTCGAAATCCATTTCGCGTTGCACCAAACCTTTCCCAAAAGAACGACGACCTACAATTGTTCCTCTATCGTTATCCTGAACAGCGCCAGCCAGAATCTCGCTCGCCGAAGCAGTATTTTCATTGATTAAAATAAATAAATTCCCGCTTTCAAAACTACCTTTTGCTGTTGCATAGGTTTTATCAACTTTACCTTTTTTGTTTTTAGTAAAAACAATTAATTTTCTGTCAGCCAATAATTCATCGGCAATTTCAATTGCTTCTTCCATGTACCCCCCACCATTATCCCGAAGATCAATTACTAACGATTTAGCTCCCTGTTTTTGTAATCGAACCAAATTAGACTTAAACTCTTCATAAGTAGTTTCAGCAAAACGATTGATTTTGATATAAGCCATAGTTGGATTTAACATCAAACCAACATCAACACTTTTCAAAGGAACAACACCTCTTGTAATGGTGAAATTTATTTTTCTATTTTCAGATTTTCTATAAACAGTAAGAAGCACCTGCGAACCTTCGGCACCTTTAAACTTTGAAAACAAAGAATCGGTTGGTAATTTTCGTCCAAATAACTTCACATGATCTGCATACAAAATTCGATCACCGGCTTTTATTCCAGCTTTTGCTGAGGGTCCGTTAGCGATTGACTCAACAACTGCAACGGTATCTTTATAGAGATAAAAACGAATGCCAACACCCACAAAATCCCCTTTCATATTTTCAGCTACCTCAGCCTGTTCGCTTGGAGGAATATAAACGGAGTGCGGATCTAATTGGGACAAAATATTATCCACCGTTCGATTAACAATGGAATCGGTGTCTAACTCATCAACATATTCATTATTAATAAAATCAATTAATTGATTGAGTTTTGCTTTCGAATTATTAGCATTCAAAAACTGATTTTGACTTGAAAAATTCAAAAAACCACCTATAAGTATTCCAATAGACAGGATAATACTAATATAAATAGGCAGGTATTTATAATTTATTTTCACTTTATTCTTCTAAATCCTGAATATGATCTACAATTACTCCGGCTTTTTTCAAAAATTGAATCCCTGAATCATCACGATAACCATTTTGATATACTACTCGTTTAATACCGGATTGATGTATTAATTTACTGCATTCTTTACAAGGAGAAAGCGTAATATACAAAGTAGCGCCTTCACAAGATTGAGTTGAACGCGCTACTTTTAGAATAGCATTAGCCTCGGCATGCAAAACATCCCATCTTGTTAAACCTTCTTCATCTTCGCAACAATTATCAAATCCTGTAGGTGTACCATTATATCCGTCAGAAATAATCATTCGGTCTTTTACTATAATTGCTCCTACCTGTTTGCGTTTACAATAAGACAATTGCCCCCATTCCTTAGCAATTCTAAGATAAGCCTTATCGTATTTATTTAATTTTTTTTGTTCCATATTCTATCTTATCCAAATTTCATTTCCCAAAATAATTGGTAAAACTACTCCAATAATAAATGCTGACATCACTAATGCCCAATCTCTTTTAGAAAATCTAAAAACAGTTTGCACAATATATGACAAAATCAAAACTACCAAAATGACAACTAACTGAGCTGCTTCAATTCCTAATGACGATTCTAATATCGCTAATAATTTTGAAACCGAAGCTCCCTTATGTATATTTTTAAAATAATTTAAAAAACCTAAGCCATGAATAATCCCAAAGAAAAGTGTAATAAAAAAAATGAGATTAAGGCTTTCCTTTTTACCTGATTTTCCCGCTGTAAACAAATGAAACAAAGCCACAATTAAAACAGTAATAGGAATTAACAATTCAACCACGGTTACTTTAACCGCAATTATCCCATATAAAGTTAGCAACAATGCTACCGTATGTCCTATTGTAAACGAAGTAACCAAAAGCAATATTCGTTTCCAATCCTTAAAAGAAAGCGGAATCACCAATGCTACTAAAAAAAGAATATGATCGTAGGAATAAATATTTAGAATATGTTTTAATCCTAACTGAAAATAGATTAAAAATTGGGACATCATAGGTGTAATTTATTGATAGGGGACGTAAACTTACAATTAATTTTGAAACTCCTCAATTCATTGTGAATAATTTCATTTTAAAATAGATTTTACATCAAATAAAATCCAAAAGAAAATTAATAATTTAAAATTTGAATTATATTTGTCTAACAAAAAAACAATTATTATGTCATTTTCAGATTTATTTGATAGCGAGTTTAAACAAAGAAATAAAGGTCATTTTTCTGCGATCGTTCGCGTTGCTTTAGCTGATGGTATTGTCTCAACGGAAGAAAAAAACTTCTTGGATAAATTAGCTACACAACTAGAAATTTCAAGTTCAGAATATGAAGAAATTCTTGAAAACCCATCCATTCACCCAATCAACCCGCCTTATTTATATTCTCAAAGACTGGAGCGTTTATACGATTTAGCAAGAATGGTACATGTTGATCATCAATTAGGAGACAAACAAGAAACCGTTTTAAAGAAAATCGCTATTGGATTAGGATTTACACCAAGTAACGTTAACTACATTGTTGCAAAAGCTTTATCTTTAGTAGACAAAAAAGTAGATTTTGACACTTTTGCTTACGAAATGCAAAACATGCATAAATAATTTCACGGTAAACAAATACTAAAAAAAGCTCTTAATTTTTAAATTCAAGAGCTTTTTTCATTTATTAAAAATTTTAATTCAAATTATTTACTTGCCTTAAGCATAAACTCTTCTGCTTTAGCCACCATATTATAGCTACCGCAGAAAAACGGCACACGCTCGTGCAATTCGGTTGGTTTAATTTCCATAATTCTTCTAAATCCGTCTGACGCTTTCCCTCCTGCCTGCTCTGCAATAAAGGCCATTGGATTACATTCGTAAAGCAATCTTAATTTCCCTTTAGGTGCTTTAGAACTTGTTGGGTAAATATAAATTCCTCCTTTAATCATGTTTCTGTGAATATCTGAAACTAAACTTCCTATATATCTGGAAGTATAAGGTCTATCACCTTCTTCGGCCTGACAATATTTGATATAATCTTTCACTCCTTGAGGAAACTGCAAATAATGTCCTTCATTTATTGAATAAATAGCACCATCCGGAGAAAATTTCATATTAGGATGCGACAAGTAAAAGGTACCTATAGCAGGATTTAAAGTAAAACCATTTACACCATCACCAGTTGTATAAACAAGCATCGTTGACGTTCCATAAATCACATAACCCGCTGCCACTTGCATAGTTCCTGGCTGTAAAAAATCATCAAGAGTTACAGGCGTCCCTACGGGAGTAACTCTTCTATAAACCGAAAAAACAGTTCCAACAGAAACATTTACATCAATATTAGAAGACCCATCTAAAGGATCCATCAAAACCACATATTTATTTTTATGGCTTTTATCTTTTCCTTCTACTGTAATAAACTCATCATTTTCTTCAGAAGCAATTCCGCAAACTATTTCACGATTTTTTAAAGTTTGAATAAAAACTTCATTAGCGTAAACATCTAATTTTTGTTGATCCTCACCCTGAATATTAGTTTCTCCTGCCGCACCTGTAATATCAACTAATCCAGCTTTATTTACTTTATAGCTTACAACTTTTGCCGCAAGGCGTATTGAATTGATAATTCGGGATAATTCTCCTGACGAATATTGAAATGATTTTTGGTTGTCAATAATAAACTCTCCTAAGGTAGTTGCTTTTTCTTCCATTTACGAAATCGTTATAATTGTATTTGAGGTAACAAATATCGTTTTTTTTGTGATAATGATAGAATAAAACTTACTTAGTTTTACAGTATTGTATATTTGCTAATAATTAGCAAGCTAACAGTTTTAAGGAAAGCCATATTGTTAAATTTTAAACCAAAAAATAAGAATCTATGAATATTAGAGCAGGTGAAAAAGAAGACATGAAGGCGGTTCTTAAACTAATTCAGGAACTGGCAGAATTTGAAAAAGAGCCTGATGCTGTTATCGTAACAGAAGAGGATTTGATTAGAGATGGTTTTGGAAACCAACCGTTATTTCATGTTTTTGTTGCCGAAATAAATTCAGAAATTGTAGGAATTGCATTTTTTTATTACCGATATTCGACTTGGAAAGGAAAAATTATCCACCTGGAAGATTTGATAGTAAAAAATAACATGAGAGGCAAAGGAGTGGGTTATGCTTTATACTCTGAAATTATCAAACAAGCTCAAAGAGACAAGGTAAAAAGAATAGATTGGAATGTACTTAACTGGAACACACCAGCCATTGATTTTTATGAAAAAACCGGAGCTAAAGTATTAAAAGAATGGCATGTTGCTCAAATGGATGAAGCCGGAATTGCTAATTTTATAGAAAAGAAATTAAAAAGTAAAAACATATAATAATGACTTTAACTTTTCAGTTTAAATCTGAATTCTTAAGTCTAAAATCTTAATTTGAAATGAAAGTATTTAAATTTGGTGGTGCATCGGTTAAAGATGCAGCTGGGATAAGAAACGTATATGACGTTTTACAAAAAGCAGGTTATGAAGATGTATTATTAGTTGTTTCAGCAATGGGAAAAACAACTAATGCCTTAGAAGTAGTAATCAAAAATTATTTTGATAAATCTCCTGAGCTTAATGCATCTGTACAGGAAATTAAAAAATACCATAACCAAATCTTATTAGATTTATTTGAAGACGAAAACCACGCAGTTTTTGCCGGTGTTAATGAACATTTCTCTGACTTAGAATATTTCTTAGCACATAATAAATCACCTAACTACAACTTTGTTTACGATCAAATTGTAAGTATGGGAGAAATTATTTCGACTACTGTTTTGAGTTATTATATGAATTTCATGGGAATTGAAACACAGTGGATTGATGTGCGTAATTATATCAAAACAAACAACAATTATCGTGATGCAGAAGTGGATTGGGAATTGACTCAAAGCAACATTTCTAAAAACATCAAAACGAAAAGTTTAAACATTACTCAGGGATTCTTAGGTTCTGACGAAAATAACTTTACTACTACTTTAGGTCGTGAAGGTTCTGATTATACTGCTGCTATTTTTGCTTATTGCTTAAATGCGGAAAGCGTTACTATCTGGAAAGACGTTCCGGGAGTTATGAATGCCGACCCAAGATATTTTGAAAACGCAAGTTTGTTAAACCAAATATCTTACCGTGAAGCAATCGAATTAGCATTTTACGGAGCAACGGTTATTCACCCAAAAACTTTACAACCATTACAAAAAAAGGAAATTCCTTTACACGTAAAATCATTCATCAATCCTTTATTAAAAGGAACTGTTGTAAGTAAAGGAGCTACTCTAGAGCCTTTCATGCCTTGTTTTATTGTAAAAAGAGAGCAATTATTAATCTCTCTTTCTTCTATTGATTTTTCATTCATCATGGAAGAAAACATCAGTGAGATTTTTGGTTTATTCCACGAATTCAAAATTAAGGTAAACTTAATTCAGAACTCAGCAATTAGCTTTTCTGTATGTGTTGAAGACAAATTTGGCAACTTCAAAGATTTACTAGCTATTTTGTCTAAAAAATTCAAAGTAGGTTACAACGAAAATGTTACTTTGTACACCATCAGACACTTTAACGATGCTGCAGCACAAACAGTAGTAGAAGGAAAAACAGTATTATTAAAACAATTAGGTACTGAAACTATGCAAATTGTTACTAAAGAAAGTTAATCTTTTTTTACTATAACTTCATCAAAAAGACACTGTTGCTTAGCAGTGTCTTTTTTATTACCAAATCATTTTAAAATTATTAGATTAGGAAATAATAACTTAATAGTTTGATAATTAATAAGTCTGTTTACAAAAACTTTGTTTAAGTATTTTTATCAAAAATGATTAAACTATGAATTTAAATACACCAAGCAAAACCATCCTGGTAGCTCCGTTAAACTGGGGCCTGGGACATGCTACCCGTTGTATACCTATTATTAAAGCCTTACAAGAGAACAACTTCATTCCTATTATTGCTTCCGATGGCAATGCTTTGGACTTATTAAAAAAAGAATTTCCCTATTTAAAATTTCTTGAATTACCTTCCTACGAAATAGAATATGCCAAAAACGGAAGATATTTCAAATGGAAACTTTTAAAAAATTGTCCTAAAATTATTGAGGCCATTTTAGAGGAAAAAAAATTAGTCAAAAAATGGATTAAAAAACACGATATCGACGGTATCATTTCTGACAACCGACTTGGAGTTTTCAGTAAAAAAGTACCTTCGGTATTTATCACACATCAGCTCAATGTCATGACAGGAAACACTACCTGGCTAAGCAGTATTTTACATCAAAATATTATCAAAAAATATACTGAATGTTGGGTCCCGGACAATGAAGGCGAACTAAATTTAGCCGGCGAATTAAGTCATTTGAAAAATCATGATTTAAACATCAGATACATTGGTCCATTGAGTCGTATGCATTATAAAAAAACAGAGAAGAAATACGACTTAATGATTCTGCTTTCAGGACCAGAACCACAACGTAGTATGCTGGAAGAAAAACTTAAAAAAGAAATTCTTCACTACAACGGAAATGTACTTTTTATAAAGGGAATTATAGAAAAAGAACAAAAAAAGGAACAAACAGAAAACGTTACTTTTTATAATTTTATGCACAGCCGTCAGCTGGAACAAGCGCTAAATGAAAGCAATATTATTCTTTGCCGTTCAGGATACACCTCGATTATGGATTTGGCCAAACTAAACAAAAAAGCCTTCTTTATCCCTACTCCTGGGCAATATGAGCAATTATACTTAGCCAAAAAATTAAAAAAGGAAGGCCTTGTTCCTTTTGCAACTCAGGATAATTTTTGCATTGAAAACTTAGATGAAATCGATAATTACAAAGGACTTTCTGAAATAAAATCCAGTAACAATTGGAATGAAATTTTTAATGTTTTTATATAAAAAAGACAAACACTAACTGACCCAAAAAGGCCAATTAGTGTGTCTAATGTGCTATCCTACATAACCCCCGTTCGTAGGATAACGAAATAAAAAAAACCTAACTAACTAATCATTAATAGAAATAATCACAAATTCACTTCGTCTATTAGCCTGATGTTCTTCTTCGGTACATTCTACGCCATCAGGACATTTGTTTACTAATTGAGATTCTCCATAACCTTTTGCCGACAAACGGGAAGCATCAATTCCGTTTTGAATCAACCATGCCTTAGTTGAAGTGGCTCTTTGTTCTGACAATTTCAAATTATACATAGCCGTATTTCGACTATCAGTATGCGAACGAATATCAATTTTAATTTTTGGATTTTGCAGCATCACATCCAGAATTTTGGACAATTCTAAGGCCGCATCAGTTCGGATATCCGATTTATTTAAATCAAAATAGATAATTTTTATCCCAAAAACTTTAGCAATATCATCACCTACAGTTATTTTTTTCAAGGTTTTTTCAATAGTAACCGGCACAAAAGTTTTACCGTTGTCAGCAGCAATTGTTGTAGAAACTTCATCGGTATTGTAAGCTTCTTTTTCTGTTTTAATGTAATATTTAGCGTCACATTTTACTTCTCCAAAATCAAAATCACCTTTCTCACCCGTAGTAACCGATTTTAATATTTGAAAACTGCTATCAAACAAACTCACTTTAGCATTAGCAATCAATTGATTTGTTTCTACATCAGTAACTTTACCCATTAAAAACTGCTCACAAGGATATTCGATAGCTCGGTTTTCTATAAACTTATAGATATCATCACCTCCTAAACCTCCTTCTCTGTTGGAAGTTACATATCCCATTCTTGTATTCGGATTAATCAACAACCCAAAATCATCCTTAGAACTATTTAACGGTTCTCCCACATTTAAAACTTCTTTAGATAAGCCATCCTGAGCAATTTTAGTAACAAAAACATCTAAACCACCTAATCCTGGATGCCCATCTGAAGCAAAATACAGTTCGTTTTTCACTGTTATAAAAGGAAAAGTTTCTCTTCCTTCAGTATTAATCACTTTTCCTAAATTTTCAGGATTTCCATAAGTTCCGTCATCATTAATTTTTACTTTATAAAGATCAGACTGTCCCAATGTTCCCGGCATATTAGAAGCAAAATACAAGGTCTTTTCATCAAAGCTAAGTGCTGGATGCGCCGCACAATAATCATCACTATTAAATGGCAATTCGGATATATTTTCCCATTTTTCACCATTCAAAGTAGCTTTGTAAATCTTCAGCAAAGTAGTTTGCTTTCCATCTTTACCTCGTTTTCCATTATTATAATTATTACGGGTAAAATAAACCGTTTTCCCATCTTTAGTAAAAACAGGAGTCGACTCATGAAACTTTGTATTTAAGTTAGTAAAAGCTCTGCTTTCCTTTTTTAAAGTACCATCAGCATCTATGGTAGATTGATACAAATTAGTAAAGGCTTCGCCCGTCCAAGGATCCTTACGTTTTATAAAATTCATTGTATCACGGGCAGTAGTAAAAATTAATTTATCCTTATACAATGCACTCCCATAATCAGAATATTTAGAATTAATTCCTGCATTTTCAATTGTATATCGCCCCGAATTTTTTTTGATAATTTCAAGATAATTTTTTTGATTAGCAGACAATTGAGCTCTTAAATCATTTCCATTTTCTCTATTAAATCTAGCCATCATTTCATCTGCTTTCTCGTATTCTTTAATTGATTTCAAAGACTGTGCATAACGATAACAGCATTCTGGAGTAACCACTGCGTTCATTTCAAATAACTCTCTATAGTACTTGGCTGCATTTTCCAAATCCCCATTAAAATAATACGCGTTTGCCAACTTCAATAACATGTCTGATGACTTGTATCCTCTATCATACATTCGATCATAAGTCTTGATGGCATCTACATAAGCATAACGGTCATACTCTTTAGTCGCTTTTTCTGTTTTAAAATTTAGCTGCGCAGAAAGTTTTAACACTGAAAAAACGAACAATACTATTGATAAACAATACTTTTTCATAGGTATAAATTTATTTTAAATCACATTTGTACTAACTCAAAATCCTTAAACCGTTATTTCATTATGTTCTTATTAGAAAAATCTTGGTGTTACAATTCTCCTTTGAATATTAAACAATTCAAACCTTAAGAATATCTCATGAGAACCTGAATTATAGTTTTCTAGAGTGGTTGTATCAAAATCATAACTGTAACCCACTAACAGTCCATCCGAAATTTGAATTCCAGCGATAGCGGTAATTGCAGCACTCCATCGATATGAAAGTCCCATAGTAAATTTATCCTGCAACAATACATTAGCAGATAAATCAACTTGTAAAGGAGCTCCTGACACCATTTTAGTTAAAACACTTGGCTTTAACTTAACTGAAGGACTTACTTCAAAAACATAGCCTCCCATCAAATAATAATGTAATCGTTGTTGAACAGTAGCAGATACGTTATCATCAAAATGCCTTACTGCTAAGAAATTGGGAACCGAAAAACCCACATACATTTTATCAGAATGAAAATAAACTCCCGCACCTATATTTGGTGAAAACTCATTATCAATATTATTTTTAAATGCCTGATTACCGGTATTGTAACGGGTTAATTTTGTATAATCCACATTCAATAAATCAGCCGAACCTTTAATACCAAAAGATAAATCATGATACTCAGAAGTAGGAATTGTATAAGAAAGATCAACTGATATATTATTTTGATCTCCTGCACCAATTTTATCATTTACAAATGAAAGTCCAACTCCTAATCTCGAATTAGGAAGAGGTGTATTTATAGAAAAAGCATTTGTTGTAGGAGCTCCGTCTAATCCTACCCACTGTGTACGATGCAAACCAAAGATACTCGTCACCCCTCGATTGCCCGCATAAGCAGGATTTATATTAACAGTATTATACATATAATGTGTGTATTGTGAATCTTGTTGTGCAAAACCAGACACCATTACTAATAACAGAAGTATTATAGCAGAATTTGTTTTCATAAGTTGATTTTTTTTAATCTAAAAGAACCTTTCTTTGGCACACTGCATTTATCAATCATTTATTAAGTGTAAATAGCCTGATTTATTAAATTCATTCGCTTCTGCATCCGTATATTTAATTACGTAGAAGTAAGTTCCACTAGGTAAACCATTTGACTGACTTATCGTTGTACGTCCGTCTGACATCCCTCTGAACGCTTTGTTTGCATTATCATAACCATCTACTTCAAATACTTTCACACCCCAACGATCAAATATTTGAACTGTATTTTTAGGATAACATTCTATTCCTCTTATATATAAAATTCGTTCAAAATCAGAGCCTAGATTTGGAGAAACAGCATTAAACACTTTAATTTCGCAACCACTCACACCTACTACAGTAGCATCATTCTCTAATGGATTATCGGTATCTGATAAATCCTCAACAATCACATCCAAAGGACTCGTTCCAAAAACTTTAGCTTGATTTGTAACTCTTCCGGCTATAATATCTTGTTGAGTAATTGTATAACTTGACGTAAAAGTCGAATTATCTGTAGCCCCCACAGCTAAACTGATTATACCTTGATTCATACCATGTCCAACCATTTCATCCTCTATCCAAACATTAGACAATGGAACATTTCCGGTATTCATAATAGTGTATGTGTATTTAATTGTCTCTCCTATTTGAGCCTGACCGTCTTGATTCTCATCTTGAAACGTTCCTACCAACAATAATGCAATTTTTGGGGATTGTGTTAAAAGAGTCATTGTACATGTTGGACAAACAGGATTTACAGGACAGCTCACACATGGCGTAGGATCAGTAGATGTATTTGTCACTTTTACACCTTTTGGTGAAGTCCCTTCAACAGTTGCTAAATTGTATACCACTCCAGCATTAATATCTGTTTGGGTAATTATGTACACTCCTGTAAATGCTGTACTATTAGATGTATTATAAGCCAAATCTGGAATTGCCGTTCCTGTAATTACGGCTTTAGCATCAGTTACCATCACGTTTGAAAGAGAAGTATTCCCTGTATTTATCACTACAAAACTGTAGTCAATACGATCTCCTACACTTACAATACCATCATTATTAAAATCAACATACACTCCATCTTTAGTAATACTTATTGATGGATTAGTAGACAAAGTAGTAGTTGTAGGATTATCATTTGTAATTGTGGTACCAGATATATCCTGTACATTATTACCTTGTGAATCTTTTCCAACAGCTAAAGCCGAATTAACTACTACTCCAGCATCAATATCTGATTGTTTTAAAATATAAGTCCCTATAATAGAATTATTAGTTGCTCCAGGAGCCAAACTAACTATTGTTGACACTGGAATTGTAAGACCAACCATCGGATCACTAATTACTATATTATTGATAGTTCCATTTCCGATATTAGTAACAGCAAATGTGTAATTAATAACCCCTCCTGCTTCTACTACCCCACTTAGCACTCCTGTTTTTACCAATGCAATCTTGAAATCTTGAGGCAAGGTAGTTTCGGTACTGGTATCGTTATTCACTGCTGTTCCGGAAATATCCTGAACATCTGTTCCTTGTGGATCTTGTCCTTTGGCAATAGCTGTATTGGTTACTTTTCCTGCATCAATATCGGCCTGTGTGATGGTATAATCACTTGTAATAACACCTTGTTGCAATGGTGCCAAACTACTTGGCACTATGGCCAAATTAGTCGCTCCTAATATAGCATCATTTATCACAATATTACTTACCGTTACATTACCGGTATTGGTTACTGTGAAGGTATAAGTGATTTTATCACCTACTGCTGCTTTAGTTGCATTTCCTTGGTAAGCTGCTGTTTTTACAAAGGCTAACGAAGCTGATTTTGGTAAGGTAGTTTCGGTACTGGTATCGTTATTCACTGCTGTTCCGGAAATATCCTGAACATCTGTTCCTTGTGGATCTTGTCCTTTGGCAATAGCTGTATTGGTTACTTTTCCTGCATCAATATCGGCCTGTGTAATGGTATAATCACTTGTAATAACACCTTGTTGCAATGGTGCTAAACTACTTGGCACTATGGCCAAATTAGTCGCTCCTAATTTAGCATCATTTATCACAATATTACTTACCGTTACATTACCGGTATTGGTTACTGTGAAGGTATAAGTGATTTTATCGCCTACTGCTGCTTTTGCTGCATTTCCTTGGTAAGCTGCTGTTTTTACAAAGGCTAACGAAGCTGATTTTGGCAAGGTAGTTTCGGTACTGGTGTCGTTATTCACTGCTGTTCCGGAAATATCCTGAACATCTGTTCCTTGTGGATCTTGTCCTTTGGCAATAGCTGTATTGGTTACTTTTCCTGCATCAATATCGGCCTGTGTGATAGTATAATCACTTGTAATAACACCCTGTTGCAATGGTGCCAAACTACTTGGCACTATGGCCAAATTAGTCGCTCCTAATTTAGCATCATTTATCACAATATTACTTACCGTTACATTACCGGTATTGGTTACTGTGAAGGTATAAGTGATATTATCACCTACTGCTGCTTTAGTTGCATTTCCTTGATAAGCTGCTGTTTTTACAAAGGCTAACGAAGCTGATTTTGGTAAGGTAGTTTCGGTACTGGTGTCGTTATTCACTGCTGTTCCGGAAATATCCTGAACGTCTGTTCCTTGTGGATCTTGTCCTTTGGCAATAGCTGTATTGGTTACTTTTCCTGCATCAATATCGGCCTGTGTGATGGTATAATCACTTGTAATAACACCTTGTTGCAATGGTGCCAAACTACTTGGCACTATGGCCAAATTAGTCGCTCCTAATTTAGCATCATTTATCACAATATTACTTACCGTTACATTACCGGTATTGGTTACTGTGAAGGTATAAGTGATTTTATCACCTACTGCTGCTTTTGTTGCATTTCCTTGGTAAGCTGCTGTTTTTACAAAGGCTAACGAAGCTGATTTTGGCAAGGTAGTTTCGGTACTGGTGTCGTTATTCACTGCTGTTCCGGAAATATCCTGAACATCTGTTCCTTGTGGATCTTGTCCTTTGGCAATAGCTGTATTGGTTACTTTTCCTGCATCAATATCGGCCTGTGTGATAGTATAATCACTTGTAATAACACCTTGTTGCAATGGTGCTAAACTACTTGGTACTATGGCCAAATTAGTCGCTCCTAATTTGGCATCATTTATCACAATATTACTTACCGTTACATTACCTGTATTCGTTACTGTGAAGGTATAAGTGATTTTATCACCTACTGCTGCTTTTGTTGCATTTCCTTGGTAAGCTGCTGTTTTTACAAAGGCTAACGAAGCTGATTTTGGCAAGGTAGTTTCGGTACTGGTGTCGTTATTCACTGCTGTTCCGGAAATATCCTGAACATCTGTTCCTTGTGGATCTTGTCCTTTGGCAATAGCTGTATTGGTCACTTTTCCTGCATCAATATCGGCCTGTGTGATAGTATAATCACTTGTAATAACACCTTGTTGCAATGGTGCTAAACTACTTGGTACTATGGCCAAATTAGTCGCTCCTAATTTAGCATCATTTATCACAATATTACTTACCGTTACATTACCGGTATTGGTTACTGTGAAGGTATAAGTGATTTTATCACCTACTGCTGCTTTAGTTGCATTTCCTTGATAAGCTGCTGTTTTTACAAAGGCTAACGAAGCTGATTTTGGTAAGGTAGTTTCGGTACTGGTGTCGTTATTCACTGCTGTTCCGGAAATATCCTGAACATCTGTTCCTTGTGGGGTTCTTGCCGTAACTAAAGCAGAATTAGTTACCTTACCCTGATCAATATCGGCCTGATTTATTGTATAAATCCCTGTAATACTTGATTTTTTTTCACCAACACCTAAACTAGCTATAGGATTACCTATTATTGTCAAACCAATCATTGGATCAGAAATAACAACATTATTCAAGGTTGTATTACCTGTATTAGTAACTTGAAAAGTATAGGTAATTGTATCACCCACAACTGCTTTTGATGAATTGCCATTGTAAACTGCCGTTTTCACCAAAACAATGGCTGGATTTTGAGAAACAGGCGTTTCGGTACTATCATTAGTGCCTTGAGTTGTACCTGAAACATCGGTTACATCATTATTAGATGGATCTTTAGCTGTTACCAATGCCGAATTGACTACTTTACCAGCATCAATATCAGCTTGCGTAATACTATAAGTACCTGTAATACTCGCATTTGTAACCCCTGGAGCCAAACTCACTATTGGATTCCCCGTAATAGTTAAACCAACCATAGGGTCTGTCACTACAACATTATTTAAAGTTGTTGTCCCAGTATTTGTTACCGTAAAAGTATACGTAATTGTATCTCCTAATTTAGCTGTACCTCCCACCACTGCTGTTTTTACAAGAGCAATTGTCGATCTGCTACCTATTGGAGTTTCTGTATTATCATCTGTTGATACAGTAGTCCCTGAAATATCGGTAATATTATTATTTTGTGGATCTTTAGCCGTTACTAAAGCCGAGTTAGTTACTTTTCCTGCATTAACATCTGCCTGAGTAATTGAATAAGTTCCAGTAATACTTAAATTAGATACCCCTGGAGCAAGACTCGCTATCGGATTTCCAGTTATTGTCAATCCTGGCATTGGATCCGATACAATAATATTGGTTAAAGTTGTGGTTCCTGTATTAGTTACGGCAAAAGTATAGGTAATCGTATCTCCTAATCCTCCTGATCCGCCAACAACGGCTGTTTTCACTAAAGCAATTTTTGAATTTTGAGTTACCGGTGTTTCTGTATTATCATCAGTAGTTACTGTTGTTCCTGAGATGTCACTAATAGTGTTATTTTGAGTATCTTTGGAAGTTACCAAAGCAGAATTAGTTACTTTTCCTGCATCGACATCTGCTTGTGTTATAGCATAAACCCCTGTAATACTTGAATTCGTAACACCTGGTGCCAAACTGGCTATTGGATTTCCTGTTATACTCAAGCCAACCATAGGATCTGTAACTACAATATTTGTTAATGTAGTATTACCTGTATTGGTAACTGAAAATGTATATGTGATTATATCACCTTTAGTCCCTGTTCCTCCTACAATAGCAGTTTTCACTAATGCTATCCCATCAATTTGAGTCATTAATGTAGCAGTACAAGCAGTACATGCGGTATTTACCGGGCAACTCGCACAAGGTGTTGGATCAGTAGAAGTTGCTGTTATTGTTGTACCAAAAGGTGTTAAAGCTGATACTGTTGCTAAATTATAAACAACCCCTGCATCTATATCAGACTGAGTAATAATATGAGTAGCCGTAAAAGTATTTGAATCAGTAGCTCCAGGTGCAAGACTAGCTATTGAGCTTCCCGAAACAGTTGCATTGTCATCTGTTAACGTAATATTAGTTAAGGTTTCAAAACCAGTATTTTTTACAACAAAAGTATAATCAATTCTATCTCCTGGATTTACTTTACCATCCGAATTTACATCAACATAAACATCTTCCTTCGTTACTGAAATTGAAGAAGAGTTACAAGACAAAGTACCACCATCGCTTTCAGAAGTATCTACAAAAGCACCATACACATTAATTGAATTAATAACACTTGCGACTGAATTTAAGGTAAGTCTGATTTCATCAAAAGGAAGTGTCGTTTTAAATCCGATATTATATACTCCAGGAACTGAACCCAGAACATCAAGTCCTATCAACGACAAATCGATTATTTGTCCGCCCGTTCTAGATTCCTGTAAGACGCCATTATTATAAGTACTGATACTTAACGACTGTAATAAATTAACCTGTGCCAGAGTACCTAAATCTTTAATTACATATCCTGCAAATGTACCTTTGGGATACGTAAACAATTGATCTTTTACAGCCACAGATCCTGAACCTATCACACCAGCAATTAAAGTAATATTGGCAAAATCGTTTTGATCAGCAGTCAATAAATTATTAGTATCATTTACCGCACAGGAAACACAGGCAACACCTTCAATCCCTGTTCTATCCTGATTTATTACTACTGGAAAATCAGGATTTGACAACAGATAACTCTTATTACACTCAACTACAGGGTCACATAATTTTTGAAATACTGCATTATAAACCTTAACTATTCCTAAATTTAATGAAACCAAATTTTCGAGAGTGATTTTAACTTCATCAAAAGGCATTGTAGAAACAAAACCAACTGTTTTTTTCCCTGTAGTAACTAACAAATCTGTTCCTACCGAAACTAAAACATCATTACCTAACTTCGATTCTTGTTGTACACCGTTTAAATATGTAGTTACTCTTACTGCATTAAACGCAGCTACATTAATTAAACTAGGGTTCTCAATTGTATAACCTGCGAAAGTTCCAGCAGGGTAATCCGTAATTTGTTCTTTTACAGATAAACTTCCGGTTGTCCCCACTCCTACCGATAAATTAATTTCGGCATAATTAGTTAAATCAGCATCTATTAAATTATCCTGATTCGTTATTGAACACAATGCACATACCAATCCATTTATACCAGAATTAGCATTATTAACATATACGGGATAGCTTGGTGAAGTTATTGCTGTTTGAACATTACAAGGCAAAGCAGGTCCTGCGCAAAAGTTTTCAAAGACAGCACCATAAACCCTTGTGGTTCCTAAATTCAAAGCTAATGTCTGATTGACAGACAATTTAACTTCATCAAATACTTGCGTGGTGATAAACCCTAATTTAAACCTTCCGCCTGAAGCAAGCAAAGTTGTATTTGCAATTAAATTATTTCCAGAAAACTGTTCTCTTTGAACACCATTTAAATATGTACTCAATACAACATTGCTCAGTGCTGACAAACTCAACAAATTACTATTTTCTATTTCAACACCTGCATAAGTACCTGCCGGATAGTCTGTAAGCTGATCCTTAATCGCTATAGAACCTGAAGCTAATAAGCCTACATTTAAATTTATCGTTGCATAATCATTTGTATTCGAATTAATGGCATTTTCAACATCAGCAACACTACCTACGCTTACTCCAGAAACACCAGTATTAGCTGGATCTATAGTAACCGGAAAAGTTGGCAAGCTTAATTTAGTAACAGTATTACATACTAAAGCCGGACCTGCACAATATTCACGAACAACTGCATGGTAAATATTAGTAGAACTCAATAAAGAAACACCTCCGTCAAAAACTATCTCAATAGCATCAAATGCGATAGTTGTATTAAATCCAACAATATAATCTGTTGGGCTTGACAATAAACTTAACCCAAGCAAGGAAGCTCCTGAAAATGATTGTTGTTGAACTCCATCATTATAAGTCTTGATAGTAATTCCATTTAACAAATCTAAGCTTAACAATCCGCCGCTCGGTGCAATTTTAAATCCTGCTAAAGTTCCTGCTGTATAAGTTGTATTACTGTCTGTTACTCTTAAAGAATGTGACGTACCAACACTAACCACACCAAAACTCGCTGTTGCATAATTAGTTAAACTGGCATCTATTAGACGACTTTCATTACTTATTCCACATCCTAGGATAGAAAGGCATGCCCCAGTAGTATTTGTAGTAACAGTTAAGTTATCAAAATTAGCTGGTACAAAAGCGGTCGGCACTTCAGTATTACATTGACTATAAGAATTAATAGACATCAATATAAGACCTAAACAAAAGAACAACTTATTAAAATTATATATCAGTAAAAATTTTACAATAAGTGTAGGAGTAGATAATTCGGGGTAGTTTTTTCTCATAATCTAAAGAATTAAATTTGGATACAAATAGATGTTGAGGTCTTTTTTTTACAAGTATAATTAGATTTTAAAATATTTCTAATCTTAACTCAAATGATGATTTATAACAAAATTAATTCATTTATTACAGAAAATACTTTAATTTATATAAACATTGGACTACATGTTAACAAAATAAAAACTATTAAAATTTTTATAAAATTCGATTTCAAAACAAATTTATTCTTACAAAAAGTATTTATTTATATTAATATATTTGTAATACCATTATCAAGATTCAAATTTTAAAAATATAATTCTTACAATATTTTATAAAAAATAAACAATTAACTTATTACCAACAAATTGAAACCTGCTAAAACAAATACCATCACATTTATAATTATAATATTGACGGCTTGTTCTATGTTGATTGTTATTAACTTTTACACAATAAAAACTTTATCAGCTACAAGAGCTTATATTAATGGCGAATCACATTATTCCAAAGGTCACAATATTGCTACAAGAAATTTGACAAACTATTTGTTTACAGCAAATGAAAAACATTGGGAATATTTTACAGCAAATATTAAAACTCCATTAGGCGATGGAGTTGCAAGAGAAGCACTGCTACAAAATTTAGATAATGAAACTATTAAACAGGGTTTCAGAGAAGGGAAAAACAACGAAGATGATTTGGAGGATATGATTTGGTTGTTCAAGAACTTTAAAAGTTTTTCATTTTTCAAAGCTGCAATCATTGAATGGAAAGGAGGGGATATTTTGAATGCTCAGTTGTACCATTTAGGACAACTTATACATAAAAAAATTACAAATCATCAATTAGATTTTGAGTCTAAATTAAAAATCCTCCAAGAGTTAGATAACATCAACAATCTATTAGCAATTAAAGAAGATAATTTCTCTAATTTATTAGGGCATGGTACCCGCACAATAAAATACTATCTCCTAATTACAAACATTTTTTTCATATGTGTCATTATAGGATCTATTAGTATTTACTATAGCGCCATGCTTCAAAGAAAAATTAAATCAAAACTGGAATTAAATCAGCAAAAAGAACAACTAGAAGCCATAATTAATGACTTAGAAAAAACCAAACGAGAATTATACGCTGAAATAATTCAACATAAAAAAATTATAGGAACTATTAGTCACGATATCCGAAGTCCTTTAAAATATATCCAGATTATTGCCAAACAACTAAGTTCAGAGACAAAAAAAGACAAAAATACAAGTATTCATAAATATGCTAGTTCTATTTATAAATCATCCTCTCAGTTATATGATTTCACAAAAACCCTAGTTGAATATTCAAAAATTTATATTGAGGACAAAGAATATGAGCAAAAAACATATTCTGTGCATGATTTAATTGAAAATAAAAAAACATTCTTTGAAGAAATAGCGGCTAACAACAATACTGTAATTAAAAACAGTTGTAGTCATGATTTAAAATCAAACATTAATATTAGAATAATCTCAATTATAATTCATAATTTAATAGATAATGCGGTAAAAAACACCGTATCAGGAATAATCGAAATTGGTTCTCAAATTGACAACAAAAAAATAACCTATTGGGTAAAAGACACCGGAACAGGAATGAATCCGGAGATAATTGAATATTACACCAAACTATTTAAAAATCGAGATCCCGAAAAATTAATTCTGAGTACTTATGGAATAGGCCTTCACTTGGTATTAGAACTATTAGTTATAATAAATGGAAGTATTTCATTTTTAAACTCAGACAACATTGGTACAAAAGTTACCATTGAGATTGATCTTGATTAATTATTTTATAAAAGAATCTAAACCAAAAATTATGCAAAAAGAAATTCTCATAGTCGATGACCATTTAGTGGTAAGAACAGGTGTTTCTATAATTTTAGAAGAAAAGATAAAAAACATAACTATTTCTACAACCGAAAATTACAATGACACATTAAGTCTTTTAAGAAAAAAATCTTTTGATTTAATCATATTAGATATTAATATACCCGGTGGAAGAAATACAAATATGATTGAAGAAATAAGAGATATCCAACCCGATGTTAAAATATTAATTTTTTCAGTTTATGATGAAGAAACTCATGCGTGTCCTTACATCATTGCCGGTGCTAATGGATATCTAAACAAATTGAGTGACAAGAAAAAATTGACAGATGCTATAGGAACTATATTGAAAACAGGCAATTACCTAACACCTAATATCGTTCATGAACTGGTTAAGGCCTCAAATAGCAAGGAAAGCAACAACCCACTTGATAAACTTTCTAAAAGAGAAAGAGAAATATCTGAACTCTTAGTACAGGGAGATGGCAATATAGAAATTGCCAATAAATTAAGTATTCAATTAACTACAGTTAGTACCCATAAAAACAAAATATTTAATAAGTTAAATATAAAAAACATTGTTCAACTTATCTCATTATTTAATAAATCTATCGGCTTAGATAAATAAATGCTAACTCTTTAGTATCATCATAAAAAAGCCAGATTTTTCAATATGAAAACCTGGCTTTTTTGATAGAGTAAGAATTTGAGAATTACAAATCCTCAAACTTTTCGTGTTTGATAATTTTAGCATTAACCATAAAATATACTGATTCAGCAATATTACTACAGTGTTCAGAAATACGCTCTAAATGTTTTAAAACTAAAACAAGATTTGTACCTGACACAACCACTTTAGAATTTGCTTTCATTTCACCAATAATCGCTAAAATAACATCATCAACTTTCCTTTTAATGGCATTATTTAACGAAAAGATAGTAGAAATAATTTCAGAGTCTCTGGTTAAAAAACTTTCATTTGTTTTTAACACAACAATTTCAACCTCTCTTGCAATCTCTCCTATTTCAAATTTACTGATTAAATCATGCTTTTCCTTGATGTTTTTGGTTTTCTTAATGATGCTAATTGCTAGGTCACCTATTCTTTCAATTTCGTTGCTTATTTGCATAGAAGCCATGATAAACCTTAAATCAGAAGCAACAGGTTGTTGTAAAGCAAAGATTCTTTGACAAATTTCATCAATTTTGACATCTAATTTATCTATTTTACTTTCTATTTTCTTTACTTCTTTACCTTCTGCAACAGATTCTAAAAGCAAGGTCTTTACGGCTTCACTCACTTGATTTTCGGCCAAAGCACCTATTTTTTGAATAACATTTTTAAGTTTATCTAATTCTATTTCAAAGTGTGTCATTCTATTTTTTTTTTAAATATTAAGATTAAATTATTTAAATACCAATTGTGTCTACTATAATGATATCAATAATTTATCCAAATCTACCTGTGATATAATCTTCTGTTTGTTTTTTTTCAGGCTTTGTGAAAATATCATTTGTTTTACCCATTTCTATCAATTCACCCATATAAAAGAAAGCCGTATGATCACTTACACGCGCTGCCTGCTGCATATTATGCGTAACAATCAAAATCGTGTATTTCTCTTTCAGTTCGTGAACCAATTCTTCAATTTTAGAAGTCGAAATAGGATCTAAAGCGCTCGCCGGTTCATCCATCAAAATAATATCCGGATTTACAGCCAAAGTTCTGGCAATACACAAACGTTGTTGCTGACCGCCTGAAAGTCCTAAAGCAGAATCTCCTAAACGATCTTTTAATTCGTCCCAAATTGCTGCTTGACGCAATGAAGTCTCAACAATTTCGTCCAACTCTCTTTTATCGGTAATTCCGTTAATTCGGGAACCATAAATAACATTTTCATAAATGGATTTCGGAAAAGGATTTGATTTTTGAAAAACCATCCCGATTTTTTTTCGGATGTTTACTACATCTACATTTTTATCATAAATATCAACTCCTTCAACCAGCATTTGACCTGTAATAGAAACACTCGGAATCAAATCATTCATTCGGTTAATACATCTCAAAAAAGTCGATTTTCCACAACCTGAAGGACCAATTAAAGCTGTCACTTTATTAGCCGGCACCTGCATTGTAATTTCTTTTAACGCTTTCTTTTCACCGTAATACAATGACAAATCATTTACTTGTATTTTTATGTCTTTCATTTTTATATTTATTATAATCTAAAAGTAAATTTTATTAGTTAATGCGCAAAACTATTTTGCTTTTCTTCTGATTCTGGAACGAATAACTACAGCTACAAGGTTAAGCGACAATGTAAGTATTAACAATACTAAGGTTGTTGCAAATTGTATTGGCATTGTTTTCTCAACATCTGAAGATTGTGTAGCCATAATATAGATATGGTATCCTAAGTTCATAAACTGATCACTCAATGAACCCGGTAATGAAGCCAAATAGTAAGCTGCTCCAGTAAATAAAATAGGAGCTACCTCACCTGCTCCTCTACTTACTGCCAAGATTGTTCCAGTCATAATTCCGGAGA
Organism: Flavobacterium flavipallidum; assembly: GCF_038289905.1. NCBI lineage: Bacteria > Pseudomonadati > Bacteroidota > Flavobacteriia > Flavobacteriales > Flavobacteriaceae > Flavobacterium > Flavobacterium flavipallidum. Next base: position 289,190 of record NZ_JBBYHU010000001.1, read on the forward strand.
TAGAACCCGGAAGCACCACATTTTTTATCGTTTGCCATTTAGTAGCCCCTAATGCTAAACTTGCTTCACGCAACTCACGCGGAATGGTTTTTAAAGCTTCTTCTACCGAAACAATAATTACTGGCAAAGTTAACAATGACATGGTTAAACTTGCCCAAAGAATATTTGGCTGTCCCCATCGTAATTGCCCTGCATTGAAAGCTGTATCAAAACCGGCACCAATGAATTGGATAAAAAATCCAAGTCCGAAAAGTCCAAAAATAATTGAAGGAACTACCGCCAGGGTACGAACAGAGAAACGTACTGCTGCCGCAAATTTTGAACTTTCACTAGCATACTCCGTCAAATAAATTGCCGTAATTGTTCCGAAAGGTACTGCCGCAATCGACATTACAATTACCATAATAAAAGTACCAATCAAAGCGGGAAAAATTCCCCCTTCGGTCATTCCATTGGTTGGAAAAGAACAGATAAATTCCCAAGAGAATTTCTCGCGTCCTTCATATACTATAATCCCTAAAATAACAAAAAGAACTGCAATAATAGTAAAAACGGCTAATTGTGTAACTCCTACAATAAGTTTGCCTTTAATGTCATTTTTATTTTGAGTTGAAAACAAGGAACTATTGATTTCTTTAGTTGCTGTATCCATGATTATTTCCCTTGAAATTTCTTAATTAATCTTCCCTTCACATAAAATTCTGCCAATGCATTTAATCCAAAAGAAAAAATGAATAACAACGAACCTATAAAAAACAACACACTGTAATGTGTCTCTCCAAAAACAGTCTCAGCCATTTCAGCTCCAATAGTAGCCGCAAAAGTACGCACACTCTCAAATGGATTTGCCGACATCAAGGCAGCATTTCCGGTAGCCATCAAAGCAATCATCGTTTCACCAAAAACCCTACCAACACCTAATAACAAAGCAGCAAAAATCCCAGGAGTAGCAGCCGGTAATACCACATAAAAAGCAGTTTGCCATTTATTAGCCCCAAGTGCTAAACTCGCCTCAGTATAGGTTTTAGGAATAGAAGAAAGTGCATCCTCCGAAATTGTGTATATAATTGGAATTGAAGCCAAAGCCATCGCTATACCACCTACAAATGCATTTAAACGCGAATCATATCCAAATATATCCTGAAAAAAAGTAGCCATAACCATCAAGGCAAAGAAACCAATTACTACAGATGGAAAAGCGGCCAACATTTCGATAATAGGCTTTATGATTTCCTTAGTTCTCTTAGAAGCAAAACAAGCAGTATAAAGCGCTGCCAATATTGCAATTGGCCCCGCTATTAACATGGAAATAATTGTCACTTTCAAAGTACCGATAAGTAAACTTAATAATCCAAATCTAGGATTATCAGATACAGGAACCCAGTCTGGTGTTAATAAACTATCCCAAACAGAACTCTCTTTTTCCTCTTTAACTTCACTAGTTGCTCCCGAATTATCTTCAGCTATTAAAGGTTCAACCTCAACTCCACCATAAGACTCCGGCTGCAAATTCTCCTTTTCAACACCTCCGTATGATTCTGGTTGCAAATCCTCCTTTTCTACACCACCATAAGACTCTGGTTGCAAATCTTCTTTCTCTACACCACCGTAAGATTCTGGCTCTAAACTTTCGGTTTCAGCTCCATAGGATTCCGGTTTATCATTTGATGCTGTTGATTCTTGTATTTCTGTTTTAACCGTTTCTTTTCCCTGAGAAAAAATTGGCAAAGACTCTTTAAAAACAAAAATAAAAATCAAGAAAATAATCGCAATTGACAAAAAGGCAACTGATGAAATTATTTTTTCAGCAAGAAATTCTGAAAGTCTAAATTGTTTTTTTAAACTTTCCTTTGTGAAATTTTGTTTAATCGGAACTTGAGAATTCATTTTGAATATTTAAAATTCATTAATCTATAAATACAACATATCCTTTATCGAAGGGAATACCACCGATAAAGGATAGTCTTATGTATTTAATTTATTTTACTGGGAAATAACCCGTTTCAACTACTAACTTTTGTCCTTCTGAACTCAAAATCCAATCAATAAATGCCTTAGTTTCACCTGTAGGCTTAGACTTCAAGTACATAAAAAGATATCTTGAAATAGGATAGGTTTTATTTTTGATTGTAGCTGCAGTTGGCAATACACCTTTACTTTTTGCATCTTTTTTCACTTTACAATCTTTCACACCTTCAGCATAAGCAGCACCACCGTAACCAACACTGTATTTATCTTTAGCCACTGCATTTACAATTGCTGCAGTTCCAGGTAAAGTTTGAACATTAGCTGCAAAATCACCTTGTACAACATGCTCTCTGAAAAACTCAAAAGTACCAGAGCTACTTTCTCTACCATATAAACGGATTTTAGCATCGTCTCCTCCTACTTCTTTCCAGTTAGTAATTTTACCCGAATAAATATCACCTAATTGTTGAATTGATAATTCAGAAACCCTATTCCCTTTATTTAAGAAAACCGACAAACCATCTTTAGCACATGGGATTTCAATTCCAGCTGTCTTAAATTTTGATTTTAATTTTTGAACCTCAGCTGGTTTTATTGGACGACTCGCATTAGCAATTTCAGTAGAACCATTTAATAAAGCAGCTAATCCAACACCTGAACCACCACCAGTAACCTGAATCACAGTTCCCGGATGTTTTGCCATGTAAACTTCTGCCCATTTTTGAGACAAAATTACCATTGTATCAGATCCTTTTACAGTAATTTTTTTCAATGCTGTAAATGACAAACCTACAAGCATAATTACCGCTAAAACTGCATATAATTTCAAATTTGATTTTTTCATTTTCCTTATTTTATTTTTCCACAAAAGTATTTTACATACCTGTAGCCAATGTTAAATTAATATTATTATTAGTTTATTAAATTGATGCTATTCTCTTCGAAATTAAAAATTAAACTGAGCTTGTAATCTCAATAAATTTCCTCTTTGTCTATTATTTGGAAGCGCGCTATCCTCAAAAGTACGATCAGCTATAACCCACTCAGCAACTAATTCAAAAGCTCTGAATGGCTGCCACTCTAAACCTAATTCGTAATCTCTTACGACATAGCTTCTAGCATCTTTTTCAAACTTTTTACCTCCGTTATAATATTGAAACTTAGCAAATGGATATAACAAATGATGTTTAGGTAAATCCCATTTGTAATTTAAGGTAACATATCCTCCTTCTAAATGAGATACATCCACTGTATTTGTAATTTTATTATAACGAGGTCCCTTACCTATATTATATTCTGCCTGTACCCCAAAAGGTTTTGGATACAAAATAAAAGAAGCAGCCATACGTTGATCTAAGGTATTTTGCTTATTAGCAGTTGTTACACCTGTAGAAAGTTCACTTCCAAAAGCCCATTTCCCTGTATACGCCTGAATACCTGGCTCAATAATTTGATTTCCTACTACAAAAGGATAACTCACTCTGGTTACAACATGTAAATTTCTGTTAGCTTCTGATTTATTAGCTGTTTGCCCGTTGTACGCTCCAAAAGCAAATACACCGTAATCCCCAGAACCTTTATAACCATCTTTAACTAACATAGCAAAACGCTCTCTCACTTCACTTGGAGCCCAGTAGAAAAACGCACCTAAATCACGCTCATTTGCCACAGCACTATTCAAAGCATCATTACGATCTAAAGTCAAACGATTTTGACTCGATTGCATGTTTTCAAAACCATAAGGCACTTTACTTTGCCCTAAACGAACTCTAAATTCTCTTTTTTTATCAAACGACAAATCAAAATAAGCATCTCTCAACTGAGCAAAATGATTCACTCCTGAAGCAGGTGAACTAGCTAAATCCGGTTGAATATAAATATACACATTAGGATGAATTTGCCCTGAAAACACTAAACGAGCACGTCTAATAAAAAGACCATTATTAGATTTTGCGTCCGCTGCGGTTGAAGTTGTACCCCAAGATTTATCACATTGATCACAAGCTACTTTGTCATTAGTAGACAACAAACCATTATATCTAACTTGTACATAACCTCTCAAGCCAATATTATCATACCAGTGTTCTTTTTTTGGTTTAGCAGCTTCCTGCGCTCCTTTTACCTTATTAATGGAATCTAAAACACGAACCACTTCTTTTGCAACTGCAACCTTATCAACATTTTGCGCATTCACTAAACACGAAACAAATAGTACAGTTGTAAATAAAATTTTTTTCATTTTTTACTCTTGATTTATTTTTGGGCAAAGTTCAGTTGACTGTGTTAAGTTAATGTTAACTCATTGTTATGTTGATAATAAATTAACAATACATAAACAATTACAAAACGATTAATTAAATAAAATACATTTTTAAACCTTTTAACGTTAATTAATTATGAATAATTCTTAAAAATGTTATTTTTAATAACAAACCCGTTAAAAACGCATCAAAAAAAAACCTCTAAAAGCATTTACTTTAGAGGTTTTTAGAATTATATAAATATTTTAAAACGCCAATCATTTGAAAATCAGAAGAAAAATCATCCATTTTATTATCTCTCACTTCGTTCCATCAAAATAAAAAAAGATAAAAAGCTATCCCTAAAACGAAACTTGACATACTACAAATATTTTAGTTTGCTACGTAACATTTCATGCCAATTAAGGTGGATTAGTAATATGTGTGTCTATTTAACTAGTAATAGAAAAGTAAAACCTCCATTATTTTTAATGTGGTTTTCCAGTAAAAAGCATCCTTTAAGTAGTTAAACAATCCCTCAAAATGGCCAAAGCCCTGGAAATATGTGCTTCTACAGTTTTGACAGAAACGTTGAATTTTTGAGCTACTTCAGCATATTTTTTTTCGTTCAACTTATTCTCTCTAAAAATCTCCTGACAACGATCAGGCAAAGAAGCTATACACTCTTCTAATTTAACAAGTTGTAAATCTTTAGTTTTTTGACTTTTATCAGAAGCCAAGGTCAAAGCGGTATAATAATAAGAAGACAACATATCGTTTTTTCGCTTTACATACCTATGTTTTTCCATTAAAGTTACGTAAGCTGCTCGATACAAATAACTATTTAGTGAAGTTGTAATATTCAATTCGTCGCGCTTTGTCCAGATTTTTAAAAACACTTCCTGCACAACATCTTCTATAATTATATCGTCATTAGTATATCCGGTTAAAAAATGACATAATTTACCATAATAAGATAGATAAAGCTCTTCATAAACCTTATTATCACCTGCTTTAATAGCATTAACAATTATATTTATTTCGTCAAATTTATCCAACTTTAAGTCTATTCTTTATCATTAATTAAAGAGATTTTACAAATGAATAAAAAAAATTCAATAATTATATAGGGTATTCACACCTTTCTGCATCATATTAACAAAAACAAAGGGAAAATGCAGTCAAATCGTATAAATAGATTAATCATTCGCTTAATTGATAATACCATTACAGATGAAGAATCAATGGTTTTAACAGAGTGGTTAAAAGAAGCAAAAAATCAGGACTATTTTAATAAGTTCATAGCAGCGAATCAATTGATTTCTGAAAGGAAAAAATTTGAACCCAAAAAATCATACCTTGAATTACTATTCAAAAAAACACCAAGAAGAAGGAAAACCAAAACCTTCTATTTTGCTGCTGCAGCAATACTTATTCTGGTATTAACTTTTTATTGGTTCCAACCAGCACCACAAGTAATTCATGAAACAACAAACAACACACCACTAATAGTTAACAATCAAATTCAAACGGGTTCGAACAAAGCCATTTTAACATTAAGCAACGGAACCAAAATCATTTTGGGTAAAAAAACAAACTACCGAACTCCTTTTGTTAAAACAGACAGCGCTTCTATTTCTTATGCTGCTAACGATAAAGTTACTTCCAATCATACTACTTACAACACTTTAACAATTCCTAGAGGAGGCCAATTTACAATTGAACTTTCAGATGGAAGTACTGTTTGGTTAAACTCAGAATCAGAAATCAGATTCCCGGTTAGTTTTCAGAAAGGCAAATTACGTAACGTCGAATTAATGTATGGTGAAGCTTATTTTTCAGTGTCTCCAAGCACCAAAAACGGAGGTTCAAAATTCATGGTACATCAGGGCAAACAAACAATCGAAGTTTTAGGAACGCAATTTAATGTCAAAGCTTACAAAGGCGACAAATCTATCATTACAACTTTGGTTGAGGGTAAAATTGCGATTCATTATAATACAAATGAAAAAATCATGATGCCTAATGAACAAGCGATAAGCGACATACAAAAAGGTTCTTTAAAAATAAAAAATATCGATGTCAAACCTGAAGTTTCATGGAAAGAAGGAGAATTTAGTTTTAAAGAAGAATCTTTAAAAAACATCATGCAAGTACTATCAAGATGGTATGATATGGAAGTTGTTTTTGAAAACAAATCTTTGGAAGAAGTTAAATTCAAAGGCGTTTTACGCAAAAACCTAAAAATTGAAGAAATCATGTCAATCATGATGACAACATCAATAAATAACTACGAAATCAATAATCACAAAATAATACTTAAATAACCCTAACCTATAATTACACTTAAAAAAACAAATAGCCTATGAGGAAAAAGAAAAAACAGTAATAAAAAAAAGAGGACAAGATAAAACTCGCCAAAGTCTTATTATCAAGTCCCCTTATTACAGAGTCAGTCGAATAGAATAACAACTAACCAAAAACAAATTTATGGAAATTAACTTAACTGGAAGCAGGTTTCTGTCAAGAAGCCGCCTATTGAAGCTTATTATGAGAACCTTTATCTTTTTATTTTGCAATTTGGTATTTAGTCTTAGCCCCAATGGTCTATTATCCCAAAATAAGATTATTAAAATCCAGCGTGATACCACATTAAACGTGAATGAGATTTTCGATTTGATTATGAATCAAACCGAATACAATTTCATTTATGAATTGGATCTATTTAAAGATGCCCCAAAGGTAAACTTACCAAAAGGTAACATTAGTACGGAAAAATTGCTTGAAAAAGTTCTTGCTAATAAAAATGTACAATTAGTAGCTACTGGTGACAACACAATAGTCATCAAAAAAAACACTGCTACATCATTACAACAAAAAGAAATTACAGGAAAAGTAGTTGACCAAAAAGGCTTACCAATTCCTGGTGTTAATGTAAATATAAAAGGAAAAACAACAGGAACAATTTCTGATATAGACGGTCAATTTAAAATCAATGCAGCCTCAACCGATGTCTTGGAATTTTCTTTTATTGGATACAAAAACAAAAGTATTTTAGTAGGTACTACTACTAATTTTCAAATAGCTCTTGAGAACGACGTAAACAATTTAGACGAAGTAATCGTTACCGGTTATAAAACGCTATCCCGAAAACAAGCAACGGGTGCTTTTTCAAAAATTAGTACTGAAGATTTCAAAGGACAACGCTTAAACAGCTTAAGTACTATTATTGAAGGTAGAGTTGCCGGTTTTCAAAATGGTGTCTTAAGAGGAACAACTTCTATGAAAGGACTAACCACCCCTTTATATGTAATTGATGGTTTTCCAATTGAAAATACCCGTTATACAGCAACAGGAAGTTTGACAGAAAGTTTACCTGATTTAAATTTAGATGATATTGAAACTATTACAGTATTAAAAGATGCTGCAGCTACCTCTATTTATGGAGCCAGAGCAGCCAATGGTGTGGTAGTAATTGTTACTAAAAAAGCTAAAAAAGGCAAAACTAATATTTCATATGCTTCAAATTTAACGATTAATCCTTATCGTTATTACACAGACAACTTAACGGATTCTGAAGCAATCATTGATTTAGAAAAAGAATGGGCTACTAAAAACCCTAAATTACAGGGAAGTACTGCTTCAACTTATGCTAACTCCTTACTAAATAATGCTGTATTTACTAGTACAGGATTGAATACAATCCTAAATTATTATGCCGGTAACACGACACAAGCGGCTATGAATACTACTTTAGATAAATTAGCCGGTAATGGATTTCAGTATTATAATGATATGACTAAATACGCTAAGCGTAGTCCAATGTACCAACAACATAACTTAACGATAGGTAAAGCAAGCGAACAAAATAACTTTAATGCATCTATTACTTACAGAGGAAACGAATATGAAGACATTAACTCAAAAGATAAGTCTGTAGGAATCAATCTTCGCAATTCAACTGAAGTTTCAAAATGGTTAACCGTTGATGTTGGAACTTATTTTAAATATCTAAATGGTACCACTCAAACCTACAACTTACTAAGTCCTGGTTATACTTACCAACCCTACAACAGCTTATATGATGACAATGGGAACCCATTTGTTTCTACAGCTGCTTCACGTTTTAGTCAATCAACTTTAAATGCTTTGCAAACTTATAAAATGTACAGTATGGATATTAATCCTTTGGATGAATTGAATTACAACTTACAGGATAATAAAAACTTTTTAAGCAGAAACTACATTAAAGCTAATTTTAAATTGACAAACTGGTTAAAATACAACACGATGTTCCAATATGAATATGGTGCAGACCGTGGCAGTTTATTAAGAAACAAAGAGTCATATAGTGTAAGAAGCAAAGTAAATCAAATGGCTTCTGCGTCTTCAGGAAATGCCGTTTACAATTTACCTTATGGGAACATTTATAATGAAACCAATCAATATACCAATGCTTACAATTTCAGACAGCAATTAGATATTACTAAGAAATTTGGAGACAAACATGATTTATCAGCAATTATAGGTAATGAAATTCGTCATTCAAAAATAGAATACCGTTCTAATACCTTGTATAACTATGACCCTGAATTACTTTCTTATAGCCCAGTAAACCAAACTACCTTATTAAATCCTTCAGGATTAATATTAGGAGGTTCTATGACAACATCTGATTTTGCTCAAATCCGTGAAATTACGAATCGATTTGTATCACTTTACGCTAATGCCGATTATACTTTTGACAAAAAATATACTGCTAGTGGAAGTTTACGTTGGGATCGTTCTAATTTATGGGGAACCGATAATAAATATCAAAATAAGCCAACCTGGTCAGTGGGTGCCAGCTGGAATATCAGTGATGAAGATTTTTTCAACGTATCTTGGATAGACATGTTAAAACTTCGTTTTTCTAATGGTATTGGAGGAAATATCGCTAAGGATTCTGCTCCTTACATGACTGCTTCTTATTTTGCCAGCACAACTGTTGGTGGTACTTACGGTTATGTTTCAACCCGACCTAATCCGGAATTATCATGGGAAAAAACAACTACAACTAATATTGGACTTGATTTTGCTATGTTCAAAAACCGTTTAAATGGTGCTATCGAATTTTATACTAAAAAAGGAGAAGATTTGTTAGCCAATACACAAGGAGTACCTACTGAAGGCTGGGGTTATTCCACTTACACCATCAACAATGGAAATATGCAAAACCGTGGTGTGGAAGTTACTTTGAATGGAACTATCATTAAATCAAAAGATTTTAGTTGGGATGCTTCTGCCATATACGGATACAACAAAAACAAGGTTACTTATGTAAATGTAAAAGCACCGGTTTACTTCTTACAAATAGATTATCCTAGTGAATTCCCAAGAATCGGAACTCCATATAATTCTATTTATGGTTACAAATGGGCTGGTTTATCAGCAACAGGATTGCCACAGGTTTACAACAGTCAGGGAGTAGCACAAAGTTCACAACCAACAGATTTAGAATCGATCGAAAATTTAGGAACAACCACTCCTAAATACAGTGGTTCTTTTGGAAGTACTTTTAAGTATAAAAATGTTGACTTATCGATGTTGTTTATTTACCAGGGCGGACATAAACTTAGAAACACTAAACTACCAATGCTAAATAATGCCTATAATGGTGCAGCTGGAGGTTATATTACTAATATTGGTGTTGTCAACAGCGATATCAAAAACCGTTGGAGAAATCCGGGTGATGAATTAACCACAAACATCCCACGTGCCGTATTTGAATACGACAGTGATTTTAGTTCGGCATTATATTCTATTTATTCATTAGCAGATATTAATGTCTTAGATGCAACTAATATTCGTTTGAGCAATATCTCATTAGGATACAACCTGCCTACTTCGTTAATTTCTAAATTAAAAATGACAACAGCACGTTTAAATTTCAATGTTGAAAATGTGTTTACACTCGCTCATAGTAGAGATGCCAAATTTATGCTTGGCGGATTTAACACGCCAAACTTTGTATTTGGATTAAATGTTAACTTTTAAAACAAAGAATCATGAAAAATACTATTCATAAAATCATCCTGCTGAATTTTTTCCTTTTACTTATAGGCTTAACTAGTTGCGAAAGTTATTTGGACGAAGTTCCAAAAGGAAAAAAAATTCCAGAAACATTAGCTGACTTTGAAGCTATGTTACGCTACGAATACGGAAATCACCGTGTAGATATCACACAAGCGCTTAACTTATTAAATGACAAATGGCAATCAAGTGCAAACTTAAATTATTACCCATTATACAAAGCCAATTATTTTTGGGACGAATCGATTAACCGCATCACTTTAAATAATGCTGACGAAACTGCCTATTATGCCAGTTACGGAGCTATCAACTCATTCAATTTAATTATTGAAAATGCACTTACAAGTCAAAATGCTACTGAAGATGCCAAACGTGTAGTTTGGGCCCATGCCAAAGTTTTACGCGCCATGACTTATTTTAATTTAGTTAATTATTATGCTGACACTTATGATGCCTCTACGGCTGCAACTAAATTATCAGTTCCATTAATTACAAGTGCCAATGTAAATGCGCCATATACACAAATCAGTATTCAGGCAATGTATGATTTCATTTTAAAAGATATGGAAGAAGCATTACCGTTTTTACCAAAAACAGGAGCTACAATTTTGCATCCCGGATTAGGGGCTGCCTATGCTTTTTATGCCCGTGTGTATTTACAAATGAACAATTATACCCAAGCTTTAGCATTTGCTGATAAAGCTTTAGCAGAAAACAATAAATTATATGATTGGACTGCTTATTATGCTACAAATAAAACGCAAATTGAAAACGCAACCTCTTATGTTCGTACCGCCTCGCCTATGGATTTCAATTATATAGAAAACTATAATTTCCGACATGGTTCCTCAAATAGTAGTTCTGGAGAAAGCACCATTCCTTATGAAAGAGGAGCTCAGTTTGAAACTGGTGACGCTAGATTTAAATCCCGTTGGAAAGTAAGAACTGTAGGAGCTGACACTTATTATTATGGTACGATTTCGGGTTATTTTAACCTTGGAGGAATGACAACTGTAGAAGTATATTTAATAAAAGCAGAATGTCAAGCCCGAAAAGGAGAAATCAATGAAGCCATGAATACCCTTAACACGGTTCGTAAAACCCGTATTCTTGCTGCCAGTTATGCCGATCTTACTGCGACAACAACAGCCCAGGCAATGGCACACATTATGAAAACAAAAAGAAATGAATTAATTCTATCTATTGTTCCGTTTTGCGATATCCGCCGTTGGAATCATGAAGGCATTTATACCGTTACATTATCTAAAATAGTGGACGGAAATACCTTGACATTAGCTCCAACATCTCATATGTGGACTATGCCTTTCCCTCAAGGAGCAATTGACAATCCTGGAAATGGAACATTCGTTCAAAATGTTACCAAATAAAACATCTAAAAAATCCATAATGAAAAACAAAATCAAAGCAATCCTTCTTTTCGTTTTAAGTCTAAGTCTTTCTTTTACTTATGCTCAAAAAAGCAAGAATTATGCAATCGCAGGAAAACTAGAAGGTCTTGCAGAAGGCACAAAAGTAGCCTTAATGCCTTTCTCAAAATACAGTCAGAAAAACGAAATAGAAACTACGGTTCAAAAAGGGCAATTTGCTTTCAAAGGACAAGTACCGGAACCTCGTTTGTATTTTCTGGTTATTGGTAACAATGAAGGTTACTATCAGATTATGATTGAAAATGCCAAAATTTCAATCAATGGAAAAGTAGAAAAAATCGCTTCTAAAAATGAAAATCCAAGCCGATATACTTTTTCAGACATCAAAATTGTAGGTTCTAAAAGCAACGACTATTACTATAGCCAAATTGCTTTCAGAAAAAAACTAGATGAGCTATACCAAAGCAATCAAACACGCTACAAGGACGTTAGTGCGCTTATTGCAAAAGCCCGAAGCGAAAAAAACAATAAGAAAATGGATTCTATCCTGCAACTTGACACTTACAAAGAATATGCAAAAGCTGAAAAAGATTTCTTTACTACTGTACAAAAAGAGTTTGATAAAGCTTTTGAAGCCAATAAACAAACCTATTGGGGGCCATTGATGATGTTATCTTTATACTCTTATTTAACTCCTGAACAACGCCCTACATTTGACGGTATGTCTAAGGAGGCTAAAGAAAGTTATTATGGAAAAATGACTGAAGAATTATTATACCCAGCGAATAAAATTGGACAAAAAGTACACGCTTTTACAACTGCAGATGCAAATGGTAACAAACACAGCTTAGCCGAATTAATCAAAGGTAAAAAAGTCGTTTTAATTGATTTTTGGGCATCTTGGTGTAAACCATGTCGCGCAGAATTACCAAATGTAAAAGCGAATTACGAGAAATATGCTTCAAAAGGATTTGACGTTATCAGTATTTCAATCGACAAAGACTCAAATGCATGGAAAAAAGCATTGGAGGATGAAAAAATGAAATGGCCTAACTTTAACGACAATGATGTAGCTTCTCTTTATAAAGTTGTAGCTGTTCCTACTACTTACTTAATTGACGGAGAAGGCAAATTAATTGCCGACAACGTAAGAGGGGAAGATTTAGGAAAAAAACTTCAGGAGATTTTCGGATTTTAAACTCTTGATTTATTATCTAAATACAATAGAGGCTGACCAGTTTGCACTGCCCCCAAAAAGTTAGACACTATTTGGGGGTATTTTTATGGAAAGAAAAGTCAAGTATGGTTATGATTTTAAACTTCGATGTGTAAATGAAGTTTTAAAAAAGCATCAAGCAATAAC